>CAZOIX010000007.1:0-19721 GCA_964579685.1 uncultured Mycobacterium sp. | reverse complement strand
GCCGCCACACCGTCGATGTCGGTGCACACGACGTCGGCGCCCGCCGCGATCAGCGCTCGGCACAGCGCAGCGCCGATGCCCGATCCTGCGCCGGTGACGATTGCCTGCTTGCCGTGGAAACTCATCGTTGTCTGTTCTTCGCGCCGTGCCCCCACATCACTGTGCCTCTGCCAATTTCATGACATGTCCCAACACGTCTGGGTACTTCTTGAGGTGTGCGCCGCCATTGAGGTCAAGCACTTCACCGGTCAGCCACGAGTTCTTTTCAGAACACAGGAACACCACCGCGGCGGCGATCTCTTCCGGCTTGCCCGCTCGACCGATCGCGGTGTTGTCGACGTAATCCTCGACGAGGCCGGGGATCATGGACGAGCCCGCGGTCAATGGTGTGTCGACGAATCCGGGTGCCACCGCGTTCACCCGGATGCCGCGCGGGCCCCATTCCAGCGCCGCGACTTCGGTGAGCATCGACACTCCGGCCTTGGCCGAGCAGTAGGCGCTCATCCCGACGGCCGGCTGCCGCCCGTTCAGGGAACTGATCGTCACCAGCGAACCGCCCTCGCGCAGCTTCTGGCCGGCGAACTTGGCGACGATGAACGACCCGTTCAGACAGACGTCGACGACTCCGCGGAACTCGTCGACGGACAGGTCGGTGATCAGACCGAGGCTGCCGAAGCCCGCACAGTTGACCACCACGTCGACAGGTCCGGTCTGTGTGAAAAGGCGTTCCACCGAGACCTCATCGGTGACGTCGACCTGTGCGGCGGTGTGCGGTTCGCCGAGTTCGGCGGCACGGTCTCGTGCGCCGTCCGCGTTGAGGTCGGCGATCGTGACACGGCAGCCGTCGTCGGCCAGCGCCTGAGCCGTCGCCCAGCCGATGCCGGACGCCCCACCTATGACGACGGCGTTTCTGGCGACCCGCTCGTTACCGTTGCTCATCCAGTTGACCTTTCGACGCCGAAGTGGAACGCGTTCCAACCTAGCGCTTTGGCACACTCGACTCGTGGCCGAATTGAAGATGTCTGAGTCGATCCACGTGGCCGTCGGGCCCGAGGAGTTGTACGCGATGGTGTCGGACGTGACCAGGATGGGCGAGTGGAGCCCGATCTGCACGGGCTGCTGGTTCGATGAGGGCGCAGGCCCGCACGTCGGCGCTTGGTTCACCGGACGGAACGAGACACCGGAGCGCACCTGGGAGACCCGCTCGCAGGTGGTGGCGGCCGAGCCCGGCCGAACGTTCGCCTGGGAGGTCAACAACGGGTGGGTGTACTGGGGCTACACGTTCGAACCCGACGGCGACGGCACCCGGCTCTCCGAAACGTGGGAGTTTCGTGACAAAGGTATCGCCGGTTTCCATGAGCGGTTCGGCGACCGGGCCGACACCGAGATCGAGATACGTCGCGCCGCCGCCGAAAGCGGCATCCCCGCCACCCTGGCGGCGATCAAGAAGGCGGCCGAATCGGCCTGACGACCCCGCAGCGGCGGCGTGGGTGGCAGGCTGAGGCGGTGAGCCGGTTTGGGTCATTGGGCCGCCCACGAATTCGTGACGTGATCGCGGGCCTCGTCACGGGTCTGTTCTCGATTCCAGAAGGTATGGCCTACGCCAGTATCGGCGGCTTCAACCCGGTGGCCGGCCTCTACTCCGGTGTCGTCTCCACGATCGTCGGATCGCTATTCGCCAGAACTGTGCTGATGGTCACCACGTTGACCAGTGCGCTCGCCCTGACGTCACAAAGCGTGCTGAGCGCCGCGGGACTGGATCCGACCGACCCCTCCAACATCGCGGCGCTGGTGATCGTCGCGGGCGCGGTCATGCTGCTGTTCGGGCTGCTGCGGTTCGGGGCGATGATGAACTTCGTCTCCAACGCCGTGATGACCGGGTTCACCACGGGTATCGCGCTGCAGATCATCGCCGGTGTCATCCACGACGCCACCGGCTACAAACCCGGCAGTCACAACACCATCGGCAAATTCATCGATGCCTTCGCGCACATCGGGTCGTGGCAGTTGGCACCGTGTCTGGTCGCGCTCGGGACCGTCGCCGTGTGGGCGGTCTTCCACTTCGTCAAACCATTGGAAGCCTTCGCGACGCTGATCGCGTTGGTGGTGGTGACCGTGGTCGTTACGATCACCGCCGTCGAGGTCGAGACGGTGGGGGATATCGCGTCGATCCCGAATGCGTTGCCGCCGTTACAGATGCCTGCGTTTGCGGCGATGCCCGAGCTGTTGACCGGCGGGCTGGCTGTGGCGTTGGTCGCGCTCGCGCAGGCAGCGGGGATCTCGGCCGCGGTGCCGAATCCGGACGGCTCGCGACCCAGCACCAATGGCGATTTCGTCGCGCAGGGCGCCGCCAACCTGGCGGGCGGTTTCTTCGGGGCGCTGCCGACAGGCGGGTCGCTGTCCCGCACCGGTGTCGCCGTCTCGGCGGGCGCGCAGACGCGCTGGGCGGGCATCTTCGCCGGAATCTGGCTGGCCGCACTGGTGTTGATCGCGGGATCGCTCGCGGAGCTGATCCCGATGCCGGTGATCGGTGGGCTGATCCTGGTGATCGGGGCCGAACTCGTGGCGGGGCGTTGGGCTGATATCAAACTCGTGCTGCGCACGGCGCCGCTCTCGGCGGTGGCGATGCTCATCACGTTCGCGGCGACCACACAGTTGTCTCTGCACACCGCGATCTTGATCGGCGCGATCACGTCGCTGGTGCTCTACTGCGTCGAGGCGGCCAAGTCCGCGAAGCTGATCGCGCTGCGGCCGAGTGACACTGGTTGGGAACGCGCGCCTGTGCCCGCCACGCTGCCCAGCAACGACGTGACCGTGCTGCACTATGCGGGCGTCGGATTGTTCGCCGAGGTGCCCAGGATCGACGAGGAGTGGCCGATGGTCAGTGGGTCGCGCAACGCGGTGGTGGTGCTGTCCATGGCGGCGTTGCCTGACGTACCGTCCTCGAAAGTCATTCACGCGCTAGAGAAGTGGGCGAGGAACCTACGCGATCACGACGGCCGGCTGATCATCGCCGGTCTGAGTCCCGCAGCGCTGGAGGTGCTGCAGCGCGGAGGGATCGCCGACGTGGTGGGTTCAGACGGTTTGATCCCCGCGACCACAAAGATATTCGGCGCATTGTCGGACGCCGTCGAACGCGGTCGGCAATGGATTGCGAGTCATCACGACGATTAGCGTTTGGCGCAGCGAAATCCGATATGGCTCATGCCTGTGTCCACCGACTGTGGGCGGCGGGCTGCGGGACGATACCGCAGGCAGTAGACGTCAGCGCACAGGAACGAGCCGCCTTTGACCACCTTGCGCGGTACCTCGAACTGTGGCTGGTGTGGATCGTAACTATCTGAGGCGCAACAGGGTTGGTCGTCGCGTGTTGCGCCGTACCAGTCGGTGGTCCACTCCCACACATTCCCGGCCATGTCGAAAAGACCGTAGCCGTTGGGCGGGTAGCTGCCGACGGGGGCGGTGCGGCCGTACCCTCGTTCCGGCCGCCACGGGAAGTCGCCGTGCCAGTAGTTGGCCAGCTTCTGTCCTGCGTGCTCGGGTTCGTCGCCCCAGGTGTACTCCTTCTGGTCGAGCCCGCCACGTGCGGCGACCTCCCACTCGGCCTCGGTGGGTAACGACAGACCGGCCCACGTCGCGTAGGCTTCGGCGTCCTCGTAGGCGATGTGGACAACGGGGTGATCGGCACGCTTGTCGATCGACGAAAGCGGACCGACGGGATGGCGCCACGACGCCCCCGGCGTCCACGTCCACCACAGGTTGAGATGCCTCAGGTCCACCGGGCCCGCGGTGCGGGTGAACACCATCGATCCCGGCTGGAGGTTCTCCGGCGGGGCGTCCGGGTAGTCGGCGGGATCCACGGGTCGCTCCGCGACCGTGAGATACGCGGTGGCGTTGACGAATTCGGCGAATTGACTGTTGGTGACCTGGCGTGACTGAATCCAGAATCCGTCGAGGCTCATCGGTCGTGCCGGCGCCTCTTCGGGGTAGTGGCGATCGGACCCCAGCACAGCGGTCTGAGGCGGGATCCAGACGAGGTCGTTACTGGCTGACGGCATCGTCCACCGTCGCGAAGTAGCGATTCTCTTCTTCGACCTTCTGCCACCACGGCCATCGCTGCGCTGCCCGACGGACGTCCTCGGGCAGTGCAGCGTAGACGATCCGGAGGTCGCTGAGTTCTGCTTCGGCGTCACGCAGCCCATCGAGGATGGTCGAGCTGACCGCGGGCTGAGCGGACAGGTCCCACACGACGGTCTTCGGCCGGGGCGAGCACTGTGTGACGATGGCACGGACACTGTCGGCGTTGGGACGTAGGTTCGCCGTGTAGAGAGCCACGCGAGATCTGATGATCAGGGGATCGGCACTGGCCCGAAGGCGGTTCTCCGGCCCGTCGACCCACCTACCGTCCTGTTCGGTCAGCTGGGCGATGTGTGCCTTGTTGAGTTCGCGCAGAACGGAATAGAGCATGAGCACCACGCCTGCGGCGACCGCAGGGAGAAGTCCCGCGGTCAGGCCGAGGATGCCGACCGCGGCCGCCAGGGCGAACTCGTGCTTGTCGAACCGATACAAGGCGCCCAGCGCTTTGACGTCGACCAACCCGATCACCGCGACCAGCACGAGCGCGCCCAGGATCGCCTGCGGCAATTCGCTGAGAACCGGAGCCAACAGTACCGCAACGACCACGGCCAGCGCCGCCGTCACCAGACCTGAAACCTGGCTTCTGGCACCGGATTTGAGATTCATCCCGGTCTGCGAGAAGCCTCCGGAGGGCGGCAGTGAGTGAAAGAACGCGCCGAAGACGGCGGCGAGTCCGGTGGCGGACAGCTCACGATTGGGATCGATCTGAGGTTCATCGAGACGTCGCACGCCCCGGGCGACCGCCAGCGTCTCCAGGAACGCCATCAACGCGATCGCCAGAGCGCCGGGCACGAGTTCGGGGACGTGCGCGAGCGCGGGCAGACCCGGGGCAGGAATGCCGCGGGGGACCTCCGGGATCAGCGACACGCCCAACTCGGGCAGCCTTGTGAACGCGCCGAGGGCGATGCCGCCTGCCACGACGACACGTGGCGCGGGCAGTGACGGCGCCCAGCGGGTCATGACGAGCAGCACCGAAATGGCACCCGCGGAGAGCAGCATGGTGGCGATGTTGGCCTGGTCGAGTTGACGCAGCGCAGCCCAGAGGACCTTGAAGAAGCCCTCATCGTGCGGATCAGGTTGAACCCCGAGCAGTTTCGGTAACTGCGACGCGGCGACGGTGAGTCCGACGCCCGCCTTGATGCCGATCAGTGTCGCCTGGTTGACGTTCTCGATCACGGAGCCGAGGCGCAGCAGGCGTGCGATCAGCAAGACGAGACCGACCAGAAGGGTGAGTGTGATGAGTTCGGTCGGCGCGTCGGGCGAGCCGGCGACGATGCCTGCGCCGAGCATGGTCGACGCGGTCAAGGTGCCGATCGTTGAGGTCGTCGACACGCTCGCGGTGCGAGAGCCGCCGATCACTGCGTAGACCACGAGCGGCACCATGCACGTGTACAACCCGAATTGAACGGGCATGTTCGCGACGCTGGCGTAGGCCATCGCCTGGGGTATCACGACGGAACCGGTGGCAAGCCCGGCGAGCACGTCGAACCGCAACCAGCCACGGTGGTATGGCCGGATCGCGGGCATGCCCAACAGATCCGCAGCCTTGACGCGCATGGTCACGCGAAAACGGTAGTCCAGTCGTTGCGCATACTCGCGACCGTCCAACCCTTTTCGTCCGCCAGTTCGAGCGACCTCTCGGCGCCGGCAACGTAGTCGAACTCGCGCTCGGCGTCATCGTGGCGCACCAGCAGCGCCATCGAGGGACCGGTTCCGGCAGTGGCGTACTGGAGCATCTCGATGTCGCCGTTGGAGTTTCCTGCGGCGAGAATGGGGCGTCGGCCCACCCGGCCCCAGATCCGTACGGGTTTCACCGGGCCGTCGTCGAGAAACTCCGGCCGATTCGTCGTCACCAGATGTCCGTCGGCGAAGTCGAGGCCCACGGAGGTGCCGATCACCCGCTCGGGTGGAATGCCGTACATCCGATCGGTTACGCGCCGCATGAAATCGCGGCCACCGCCCGAGGCGATGTAGTTGGTGAACCCGTTGGCCTCCAGGTAGCGCAGCAGTTCGACCATCGGTTGATAGCCGCACGCGGTGTAGGGCCTACCCAGCGTCGGGTGACTCGCCTCGTCGAAGAACGCGCTGACCCGTACCGCATGCTCTTCGACGGGCAACCCCTGGTACGCGGAGAACAGTGCTCCGGCAAGGAGTTTGAGTTCGGAGTCGTCGCCGTTGTAATGCTTGGTGACGGCGTCGCCGAACCATGACAGGTCGCCGGAAGCCGCCGCCCGGTACGGCGGATTGTCCTTCAGCGATGGATCGGCTGCGGCTTGTTCGCACAGACGTCGGACCAGGAAATCCAGCTGTACGTATGCCGGCTTCTCCACCCACAGCGTGCCGTCGTTGTCGAACACCGCTACGCGTTCTTCGGGCGCGACCTCGTCGGTCGCCCGCCCCACGAAGTCGACGATCGTCGCCTTCGTGGGGCCGTCGGCCCACGAATCCAAGGCCAACGCTCAGCCACCCACCGTCTGCAGGAAGTCCTTGAGCTTCTCCACGGCGGCGCCGACGGTGAACGACGCCGGCTCTCGCCGAGGCGGGAACTCCTTGAACGTCTCCAGGAACTGCAGGACGACAGCGTTCGCCATGAACGCGATGTAGTCGTGATCGAGGAACCAGTCCCAGTAGGTGTTGGAGGTGATGTCCGCGCGTTCGAACGGGTCGGTGCGCAGATTGAAGATCTTCGGCGCGCGCAACACGGTGAACGGCTCGAACCAGATCTGCAGCGTGCCCTCGCAGCGCTGCTCCATGAACACGACCTTCCAGTTGTCGATCCGGATGCCCAGCACGTCGCAGTCGTCGGAGAAATAGATCATGCCGCGCCGCGGGCTCTTGTCGACCTCGCCGGTCAGGTACGGCAGCAGATCGTAGCCGTCGATATGCACGTGGTAGGTCTTGTCGTCGATGGTGTGGCCCTGTTTGAGCTTCTCGACAATGGTGGGTTCGCCCGCCGCCGCCAGGATGGTCGGCAGCCAATCGTGATGCTGGATGATCTCGTTCGACACCACCCCGGCATCGATCTTGCCAGGCCAGCGGACCATCTCGGGCACCCGGAAGGCGCCCTCCCAGTTGCTGTTCTTCTCGTTGCGGAACGGGGTGGTGGCGCCGTCGGGCCAGGTGTTGGCGTGCGGGCCGTTGTCGGTGGAGTAGACGACGATGGTGTCTTCGGCGATGCCGAGCTCGTCGAGGGTGTCCAGCAACAGCCCCACATGCTTGTCGTGGTCGACCATCGTGTCGTGATAGGGCGACTGCCAGCGTCCGGCCTGCCCCAGGCTCTCCGGCTTGGTGTGGGTTCGGAAGTGCATGTGGGTGGTGTTCATCCACACGAAGAACGGTGTGTCGGAATCCTTTTGACGTTTGATGAAGTCGATGCAGGCCTCGGTGGTCTCATCGTCGATGGTCTCCATCCGTTTCTTGGTCAGCGGACCGGTGTCCTCGACACGCTGCTTACCCAGCGGGCCGAACCGCTCGTCCACCTCGTCGGAGGCCTCCTCGGTCGCCCAGGAGTGGATGACGCCGCGGGGCAGCAAGCTCTTGCGGAGCCGCGGCGCCTCCTCCTCGGTGGGATAGTCCGGGTGCTCGGGTTCCTCCTCGGCATTGAGGTGATAGAGGTTGCCGAAGAATTCGTCGAACCCGTGCGCGGTCGGCAGGTACTTGTTCAGGTCGCCCAGGTGGTTCTTTCCGAACTGACCGGTGGCGTAGCCCAGTGGCTTGAGCAGAGTGGCGATGGTCGGGTCGTCGGGAGACATGCCCATGTCGACGCCGGGCATGCCGACCTTGCTCAATCCGGTGCGGTAGACACTTTGGCCTGTGATGAATGATGACCGGCCTGCTGTACAGCTTTGCTCGCCATACGAATCGGTGAACCGCATCCCTTCGGCGGCGATGCGGTCGATGTTCGGGGTGTGGTAGCCCATCAGGCCGTCGCTGTAGCAACTCAAATTGGTGATCCCGATATCATCGCCCCAGATCACCAGGATGTTCGGTTTGCCGTCAGGCATGAGTCGGGCCGCCTCTCAGTCGCTGTTGTGTGAATCGAACCTATGCCGTGGCAACGGAATTCGCGGCGGAACAGTACGGTTATCACCGTATCTTTACGTTCCGTCGATCACACGCTCAGGTTCGGCGAAAGGCGATCAGCCCTCGGGCGGAGCCGAACCGGCGACGCTGACTGCCGGCGCTTTGCCCGCGGCTTGCATCTGGCGAAACAGGTCGACGTAATACGGCAGGCACTCTTTCATCGCCTGCTCGGTCGTGAACTGCGGCCGGTACCCGAGATCGCGCTGCGCCTTGGCGATGGAGAAGTAGTTGTCGAGGTACAGCCGTTCCACCCCGAGTGGTTCGATCATCGGCTTGGGGATGCCGAACTTGAAGTGGAACCACTGCCACACCGTCATCGCGAACCACACCAGCCGGCCGGGCACGCGGATCTTCGGGTAGCGCTGACCGCACGCCTCCACCACGGGCCGGGAGAACTCGAACATGTTGATCGGATCGCCGTCATTGATGAAGTAGGCCTGACCCGGGGCTGTGCCGCCGGGCACCAGGTGCTGTGCCGCCAGGATGAAGCCGTGAATCAGGTTGTGCACGTACGAGTTGTCGAGCTTGACGTTCTTGCCGCCGACCAGCACCTTGACGTGACCTGCGAGCACGCTCTCGAAGACCTTGCGGAACATCGTCTGATCACCGCGCCCCCAGATGCCACTGGGCCGGATCGAGCAGGTGAGCAACCCGTCCTCGCCGTTTTGCGACAGCACATATTTCTCGGCGACAACCTTCGTCTCGGTGTAGAGATCGTTGAACCGCTCGGTGTAGGGCAGGGTTTCGTCACCGCCGGAGATCTTCTTACCGCCCATCACGACGCTGTTGGAGGCGGTGTACACGAATCGCTTCACGCCGGCCGCCTGGGCTGCGCGCACGAGATTCTCCGTGCCGGTGACGTTCACCGAGAAGCTGCGTTGCCGGTACTCCTCGGTGACCGATGCTCCGCCCATCAAGTCGATGATCGCCGCGGTGTGGAACACCGTGTCGATGCCGGCGACGGCCGCGGCCACCGTCTCCAGATCGCAGATGTCGCCCTCGAGGACCTGAAGCCGGGGGTGCGCGGCCAAGGGAGACGGCACGCGGTCGAACGAGCGAACCTCATGTCCGCGCTCGAGCAGTTCGGTCACCAGGTTGGCGCCGACGAATCCGGAGCCGCCGGTGACGAGTACGCGGCCGAGTTCGGTGGTCAACGTTGAATCACCCATGCCGAGCAGCGTAACTGAAACGTGTTACAGTTTCGACCCCCGATATCGGGGATGGTTCCGATGTCAACTTTCTTCCTGCTCCTTGGCCGCCAGCGCGTCCTCCACTCGCTTACGGGCCCCGGCGAGATGCTCTTCGCACCGTTTGGCCAGCTCTTCGCCCCGTTCCCACAGTTTCAGCGAGGCATCGAGATCCAGTCCGCCCTGCTCCAACTGTTGCACCACCGCGATGAGCTCGTCGCGGGATTCCTCGTACCCGAGCTCACTAATGGGCTTCATTTTGATGTCCCTTCTGGGCCGTCGCTCACCGCCGTGACCGCGCCGTCGGCCACCCGCACGCGCAGCCGCATGCCGTTGGGGGCGTCGGCGGCGCTCCGGAGCACCCTCCCAGCGCCGAAGGCATCCGGCAGCGTCTGCACGACCGCATAGCCGCGTGCCAGCGTGGCCGCCGGTCCAAGCGTGGCCAGCCGGGCCGACAGATGTCCCACCCGGTCGGTTTCGGCGGCTACCAGACGCGTGATGTCGCGCCGGGCGGCGGTACGGGCGCGGAGCACTTCGTCGGATCGGGCGGTCAATGCGGTCAGCGGTGCGGCGAGCACCGGCCGATTGCGCCAGTGATCCAGCTGCTGTTGTTCGCGGTGCACCCAGTTGCGCAGCGCGCGGGCGCCTCGCCGGCACAGATCCTTCACGCCGGCCTGTTCGGCGGCGGCGTCGGGGACGATGCGCTTGGCGGCGTCTGTGGGTGTGGCGGCGCGTAGGTCGGCGACCAGGTCACACATCGGGTTGTCGGGTTCGTGGCCGATGGCGCTCACCACCGGCGTGGTGCAGTTGGCGATCTCCCGGCACAGCGTCTCGTCGTAGAACGGCAGAAGGGCGTCGATGTCACCGCCACCGCGGGCGATCACGATCACGTCGACGTCGGGGTGGGCGTCGAGCTCGCGCAGCGCATCGACGATCTGGGCAACGGTGTTGGGGCCCTGTACCGCGGTGTTGCGGACGGCGAATCGTACTGCAGGCCAACGGCTCTGCGCCACGGAGACGACGTCGCGTTCGGCCGCTGATGCCCGCCCGGTGATGAGGCCGACGGTATTCGGCAGGAATGGCAGCGCCCGTTTGAGGCGTGGATCGAACAAGCCTTCGGCCTCGAGCAGTTTGCGCAGCCGCTCGATGCGCTCGAGCAGCTCACCGAGGCCGACCGCGCGAATCTCGGTCACCCGCAACGAGACGGTGCCCCGACCGGTGTGGAACACCAACTTGCCGTGCATGATGACCTGTATGCCCTCGTGCAGTTCGACGGGTGCATTCTCGACGAGATCTCGCGGGCACACCACCGACAGCGACATGTCTGCGGCCGGGTCGCGAAGCAAGATGAAGGCGACCGTGGGCCGAAGATTCAGCTGGGCGATCTGGCCCTCCACCCATACGGTGCCGAGCTTGTCGATGTACTTCGCGACGCGGGTGGAAACCGCGCGCACGGGCCAGGGGTTGTCCGGGGACTTACCCGGCTCGGCGTCCGCTGGGGCGGTCACTTCGCGGTCGCGCGGGTGATCCTGTTGGACAGCAGCGTCTGGAAGGGCGCGCGTGCCTTGGTGGCGTCCTCATATGCCAGCAGCGTCTCGAGGTCTGCGACCCGCAACGACGTCAGCCTCGCCCGCAGCTGTGCCAGGGTGAGCGACTCATAGTCGAGTTCCTCGACGATCTCGGGTGCGCCGGCCGAGGTCGACCGCACCACCGGCTCAGGCGCGGAATCCCCGTCGGCATCGGGCTCACCACCGGTGAACAGCGCGAAACGTCCTTCGGTGAGGCGTTGGCCGTCCACCACCGGCGTCGCGGGCGCATCGTCGAGGTCCTCGTCGAACGTCGCCCATTCGGGCTGTTCGTCCTTCGGAGGGAACAGCGACTCGAGAGTCTCGTCACCCTTGATGACCAGGTCGGCGACGTCTTGCTGCATCTTCATCACCAGGTGGGCGATCTGACTGACCACGGTCATCGGGTACGTGATGATGGTCTGCGGAATCTTGCGGGTTTCCTCGATGGCGGTCACAGCCGCACCTACCAGCAGACGGACCCCATACGGTGCAGTTGCCATGGCCACCAGCCTACGGTTGGCCTCCTGCGCCCGCGTGTCAGTACCCTGACAAACATGGCGCCGACTATCAACATGGGGATTCCGGGCGCATCGAGCTCGGTCACCGGAGGTGTCACGGGCAAGCGGGTGCTGCTTGCCGAGCCGCGCGGATACTGCGCCGGCGTCGACCGCGCCGTGGAGACCGTGGAGCGCGCTCTGGAGAAGCACGGCGCGCCGGTGTACGTCCGTCACGAGATCGTGCACAACGTGCACGTCGTGGAGACGTTGGCCAAGGCGGGCGCGATCTTCGTCGACGAAACGGACGAGGTGCCCGAGGGCGCCATCGTGGTGTTCTCGGCCCACGGCGTGGCCCCCACGGTGCATCAGAACGCGGCCGAGCGCCGGCTGAAGGTCATCGATGCGACCTGCCCGCTGGTGACCAAGGTGCACAACGAGGCCAAACGGTTCGCCCGCGACGACTACGACATCCTGCTGATCGGCCACGAAGGCCATGAGGAGGTGGTCGGCACCGCCGGAGAGGCGCCTGATCACGTGCAACTGGTCGACGGGCCCGACTCCGTGGACGACGTCACCATCCGCGACGAGAACAAGGTCATCTGGCTGTCGCAGACCACCCTGAGCGTGGACGAGACGATGGAGACCGTGCGCCGGCTGCGGGAACGCTTTCCCACGCTGCAGGATCCGCCCAGCGACGACATCTGCTACGCCACCCAGAACCGTCAGGTGGCGGTCAAGGCGATGGCGCCGGAATGCGAGCTGGTGGTCGTCGTCGGATCACGCAACTCGTCGAACTCCGTGCGGCTGGTGGAAGTCGCACTGAACGCAGGCTCCGATGCGGCCCATCTCGTCGACTACGCCGACGACATCGACCCCGCCTGGCTCGATGGGGTGACGACGGTGGGAGTGACGTCGGGAGCGTCGGTGCCCGAGCTGCTCGTACGGGGTGTGCTGGAGCGGCTCGCCGAGTACGGCTACGACACGGTGCAGCCGGTGACCACCGCGAACGAGACGCTGGTCTTCGCGCTGCCCAGAGAGATCCGGCCCGCCCGCGCCTGACGGGTCAGATGTCGTATTCCCAGTTTTCGACGGCGCGGTCCCGCGCGGCCCGCCGCGGTGCGCGGTATTGGTCGTAGTCCTCGCCGTCTTCGCCGCCCCGGTAACGCACACGCGACACCGGGTGGTGGGTGCCGTTGCCGGCCCCATTGCCGTTGCCGCCGTACGACAGGGGCGGCAGTTCCTCGTCGAAGCGGCGCCGCCGCTCGGGCCGCTCGTGGGTGGCACGACGGTCGGCGGGGGGCGTCGCCCTGCGTTGGCCCGATCGCGGACGCGGCTTGCGGCGGGGTTCGATGGGCGGTTCGGCCTGGCGGCTCGGGCGCGGGCGGCGTGGCCGCTCGGCCATTGGCTCGATGAGCTCGGTGTCAGGAGGTCGCGCATGCCGTGATCGCGACGGCGCAGAGCGGGTCGCCGGCCTGCCGCTGCGGCTGGTGGATCGGGCGGGGCGCTCCGCGGTGCGTTTACGTCGTGGCGGTTCGTCGACCACGTCGTCGTCGCCACCACCGGCGAAAAGCGCGGACACCTTGGACATCACCGCCGCCGCCAATCCGCCGCCGGTCTCGTCCTTGTCGTCCGTGGCCGGCGTGGGGCGGTGTGACGACATCCCGGTGTACCAGCGGGCCATCCCGATGAGCAGCACCACCGCCGACGTGAAGAACATCAGCGGAAAGCGTTCGATGAGCGGGTAGGCGCAGTTGATCAGGGTGTCTTTGACATTCGTGAGCTGGCTGCCGGTGAACACGAAGTAGGCCGTCGGCACCGCGCCGAACAGCAGCAGCGGGGGTTGAATGACGGCGGTGAAGATGCCGGCTTGCCGCACCGCCAGCACCGCGAAGACGCAGCCCACCACATAGGTGCCCGCGAACACCGCGGTCAGCTCTTTGGCGCCCGAGCCGGCGTCGTAGGCGAATCCGACCGCCATCAATGTTGCCGCGATGAGCACGGCACCCCACCAGGGAACGCCTGGAATATTGGGGTGTGCGGAGCGATGGTCGGCGGTGACGGCCGACCTCGCGCGCTGTGCTGACACACGTAGACCGTACCGGCTATTACCTGGAGAGGCTGTGAGCGCGCTGCTGGCGAGCCCGTCACAGTCTCCTAGACTGTCGTCCCTGTGAGCCTGAACCTCGGAATCGTGGGTCTGCCCAACGTCGGCAAGTCGACGCTGTTCAATGCGTTGACGCGGAACGACGTGTTGGCGGCGAATTACCCGTTCGCGACGATCGAGCCGAACGAGGGCGTCGTCCCGCTGCCCGATCCGCGACTCGCCGAACTCGCGAGAATGTTTGATTCCGAAAAGATCGTCCATGCGCCGGTCACGTTCGTCGACATCGCCGGAATTGTCAAAGGCGCCTCCGAGGGTGCGGGGCTGGGTAACAAGTTCTTGGCCAACATTCGCGAGAGCGATGCGATCTGCCAGGTGGTGCGGGTCTTCACCGATGACGACGTGGCGCATGTCGACGGCCGTATCGACCCGAAGTCCGACATCGAGGTGATCGAGACGGAGTTGATCCTGGCCGACATGCAGACACTGGAGCGCGCGCTGCCCCGTCTGGAGAAGGAGGCGCGCACGCACAAGGACCGCCGCCCGGTGCACGATGCGGCCGTCGCGGCGCAGGAGGTCCTCAACGGTGGCACGACGCTGTTCGCCGCGGGCGCCGACGTATCGGCGTTGCGGGAACTCAATCTCCTGACCACCAAGCCGTTTCTGTACGTGTTCAACGCCGACGAGGGCGTGCTCACCGACGACGCGCGGGTCGCTGCGTTGCGTGAGATGGTGGCGCCCGCGGATGCGGTGTTCCTCGACGCCAAGATCGAGGCAGAGCTACAGGAGCTCGACGACGAGTCGGCCGCCGAGTTGCTGGAATCGATCGGCCAGACCGAGCGGGGTCTGGATGCGTTGGCGCGGGCTGGTTTTCACACATTGCGGCTGCAGACGTATCTGACGGCGGGGCCGAAGGAAGCGCGCGCGTGGACCATTCATCAGGGGGATACCGCACCGAAGGCAGCAGGCGTGATTCACACCGATTTCGAGAAGGGTTTCATCAAGGCCGAAATCGTGTCGTACGACGATCTGGTCGAGGCCGGATCGATGGCTGCCGCCAAGGCCGCGGGCAAGGTGCGGATGGAAGGCAAGGACTACGTGATGGCCGACGGGGACGTGGTCGAGTTCCGCTTCAACGTCTGATCAGCATCCAGGCAACACGACAAATAGGATGTGCGAGATGGCGATCCGAGTAAACGTTGACAACTTTGTCCGTGCCGAGAGTCACCGCATGTTCTCGGATAACCAGGCTGCGGCCGGAGGCATCGGTCGATTCCGGCATAACAGGACCCCGGCAAGGATCGATGAGCAGACGGTCATCAGACTGAATAGGGACACGCTCTACAGCTTTGCCATCGTCGACCTCGCGCAACCGGTGCGATTGACCTTGCCAGACGGTGGCGGACGGTACCTCTCGGCGATGGTGGTCAACGAAGACCACTACGTCAACACTGTGCTCCACGATCCTGGTGAGCATTTGCTCACCAGCGATATCGCCGGATCCCGGTATGTCTTTGTCGCAGTTCGGATCTTGGTCGATCCCAACGATCCCGACGACGTCGCCGCTGTTGCGAAACTGCAAGATGGCCTCGAGATCCACGCTGTCTCCCAGGAAGACTTCGTCATGCCCGACTACGATGCCGCCAGCCTGGATGCCACTCGCAACGCGCTGCTCGAGCTTGCTCGCGGACTCGACAAGTACGATCGCGCGTTCGGGGCGCGAGCGGATGTCGATCAGGTTCGTCACCTCGTTGCGTGTGCTGCGGGCTGGGGTGGACTTCCCACGTCAGAGGCGGCGTATATCGGTGTCGATCCCAGGGTCCCGCCGGGTGACTACGAACTGCGCTTCACCGATGTTCCTGTGGACGCCTTCTGGTCCGTGTCGGTCTACGGCGCAAGAGGCTTCTTCGAACCAAACGAGAAAAACCTCTACACCGTCAATAGCGTCACCGGCGAACGGAACGGCGATGGATCGGTCTCGGTCCGGTTACTTGCCTCGGCCGAGGGTCCGGTACCGGCGAACGCGATCGTCACTCCCATCGGTTGGAATTACCTCATCCGACTCTACCGGCCGCGAGCCGAGATACTCAGCGGCGAGTGGGCGCCACCAGAGCTCACGCCGGTGGGGACTGCAAAAAACCTGGATTGAGCTCGGAGGCCGATGGCGGTGGTCGAGTTCCGCGTCAACGTCTAGTCAGTTTCCACGAACGAGATCGCCAGGATCAGGGCGAGCAACCCGAAGATGGTGATCGCGGACAGCAGATCGCCCCATTGGAACGGATAGAGCTCGCCGTCGATCGACAGCACCAGCACTGTTTCGATCACGCCGAACAGCAAGAAGAATGCGCCGAAGAGCGTGCGGGAAACCTTGCGGTGCAATGCGGTACGTCGCAGCTCGATGATCAGGGTCAACAGCAGCAAGGGCAGGATTTGCGCGAGCGCCGACGCTGTCGGGCCGTCCATCACCACGATCGTCACGTGAGCGCTCCGTCCATCGCTTGCCGACGCTATCAAGCGACGGCGGCCTACCCCAACCAGGCCGTGTCCACCGATGCAGTAGCCAGGCCGCAGGTATCGTCATCGACAGGGTCGCCACGAACACGACCGACCATGAGCCGGTGAAGACCGGCCAGTGCAATACCGACGACATCACGATCTCCATCGTCATCGCGTGCAGCAAGAAGATCTCGTAGGAAATCTCCCCGAGCCAGACAAGGGGAGGCGTGCTCAGCAGGCGCTCGAATCCGTTGCTCCCACCCAGCACGAACGGTGCCACGACCGCACAGGAGATGGCGGCGTACAGCGCCAGCTTCACCAGGGTCTGCGACAGCGTCGCGTCGCCGAAGTTCACGTGCCCGGCGAGCGGCGTAGACACGATCAGATAGCTCAGTACGGCGATCGGACCCGCGATGCGCATGGTCACGCGCGCGCCGATCACCTCAAGAACCGCCAGCATCATTCCGCCGACGAAGTAGAGCAAATGGGCAGGTAGCCATATCCCGGCGGAGCTGGGGAGCCAATCGGTGGCCGTCTGCAGCCACAACCACACCGGTGTGATCGTAGCGAGGCCACCAAGGCCCGCGAGCAGCAGCCCCGGCCGCCACACTCCCCTGCAAAGTGCCGACAGGAGCAGCGCCGCGATCAACGGCAACACCGCGTAGAAGGCGAATTCGATTGCCAGACTCCAGGTCTGGGTCAGACCCTGATGCATCACGAAAAAGTAGACGGGTTCGTAGATCTGCATCAGGGTGAGATGTAGGAACAGACCAGCCCAGGTGTGTCCGGGATTGGGCCCGGCGTCGCGGAAGTGGTACAGGGTGTACGCGACGAGAACAACGACGAGATACGCCGGAGCAACACGCTGGACGCGACGAATCGCATAGCCTCGCACTGAAGGTCGTGGTGTGCCGTTCGCGGTCGCACGGACCCACGGTCGGAACAACAGGAACCCTGACAGGGCGAAGAAGATCGGGACGCCGACTTCCCAACGCGCATAGAGCGTCCCAACATAACCATTCGATAACTGTCCGGTGCCATATGCCGCGTGAGTTCCTAAGATCAGCAGTGCGGCGACAGCGCGCAGACCTGTAAGGGAAGTCAATCGATCCCCGTTGGGCGCCAGGAAAAGTCGCTGACTCTCCATAGGTATCTCTCAGTTCACTCTCAGATGGTCAGGGCAAGCTGGGCTAACCAACTGTGAATTTTGAAGATTCAGGAGCGAACCCGACGTCATGACCAACTCAGCCCCGCGTGGCCCGCGACATCACTATCCGCCGTTCACGGATCACGTTACGGGACAAGGACGCCCGAATGACGTACCGAGGGGACGATATCGCTCTCCCTATGACTGGCGCTACACAGGACCAGCAGTTGTTGCCCCGCCGTATGACGCGTATCACGCTGTGCGTGAGGAGATTACGGGGCCCATCCCGGTTCAGCGGAAGAAGCGCTCTCACGGGCGTGCCACGATCATCGGCGGCGCGGTCGCCGTCGCTGTGGTGAGCGGTGGAATCGGCGCCGCCGTGGTAGCCGGCCAGTCAGAGCCCTCAGCCGGCGCCCGAACGGCTGTGGCTGACCAAGCGTCGAGCCGGCCAGTGGCGAACGTGCCGGCCGGCACGGTGGAACAAGTCGCCGCGAAGGTGATGCCCAGCGTGGTCAAGTTGCAGATCGACTCGGGCCGTGAGAGGGGAGAGGGTTCGGGCATCGTCCTCACCTCGGACGGACTGATCCTGACGAACAATCACGTCGTCGCCGCCGCGGCCGGGCCGTCGGGTTACACGGGTGGCCGCGACGTTGACGCCACCGTGTCCTTCTCCGACGGTCAGACTGTTCCATTCGAGGTGGTGGGAACCGATCCCGCAGGGGATATCGCCGTCGTTCGGGCCCAAGGGGTTTCGGGCCTCACGCCGATCGCGATCGGCTCGTCGGACGACGTCGAGGTCGGCCAGGACGTCGTCGCGATCGGCTCACCGCTGGGACTGCAGGGAACCGTGACCACGGGCATCGTCAGCGCGCTGCACCGTCCCGTCGCCGCCGGAGATGAATCGGGTGAAGCGACCACCGTCCTGGACGCGATCCAGACCGACGCGGCGATCAACCCGGGCAACTCTGGCGGCGCGCTGGTGAACATGAACGGGGAACTGATTGGCGTGAACTCCGCGATCGCGACGCTCGGCGCAGGCCAGGAAGCGTCCGGACCGCCGAACGGCTCGATCGGTCTTGGCTTCGCCATCCCAGCTGATCAGGCAAAGCGGATCGCCGACGAATTGATCTCCAACGGCACCGCCACCCATGGATCGCTGGGTGTGCAGCTCAGCTCGGATCCCACCGCGAGGGGCGCGGCGATCGCCGGTGTCGTCGAGGGCAGTCCGGCCGCCGCGGCCGGGCTGCCGAGCGGCGCGGTTGTCACCAAGGTCGACGACCGCGTGATCGACGGTCCCGAGGCTCTGGTCGCGGCCGTGCGTTCGAAGGCGCCCGGCGACACCGTCACCCTCACCTATGTCGACGGGGCGGGTGCGGCGCAGACCACGCAGGTGACGCTCGGACAGGCGTAGCGATTCGGCGCGCTGACTCCCGGCGGGCCCGGGATACGGCACAATCGCGCACGTGACCCCGCCGCAGCGCCCCGGTCGACCTGATTGGCGCGGCCGGGGCGCGCCACCGCCGGATCCGGCGACCCTGCCGCTGCCCTCCGCTGCACGCCCGGAGCCGCCGACAGACCAGCTGCGCGCACCGCGCTCCCGGCCGGCGGGGATCCGGCGCGCGCCGTCGCCGGCCGACGCGCGGCCGACGCAGGTGATCCTGCCGGTGCAGGCGCCACCGCCGAAGCGGCGCAACCGGCAGTCAATCGTCCTGATCGTCGTCATCGTGCTCGCCGTGGTGGCGGGCGGGCTGGCGGGTGCAGAGCTCTATGCCCGGCATCGTGCGGACACGATCCTGGTGGCGGTCGCCGAATGCGTTGTCGAGGACGGGGCCACAGTCTCTTTCGGCGTGAATCCGCCGTTCCTCTGGCAGTACCTCACCGGCGACTACACCAATATCTCGGTCGCGACCGACGGCAACCGTGTGCAGAGCGCCAAAGGGATGACCGCCGAGGTCACCCTGGCCGACGTGCGGTTACAGGATTCCCAAGGCTCAAAGGGCAGCATCGGGTCGCTCAATGCGACGCTGCGGTGGAAGTCGTCCGGAATCAAGGACACCGTCGCCGAAAACCTACCCGGTGTAGGCAATCTCGTCACCGGGGTACGCACCGACCCTGCCGCGGGCACAGTGATCCTGGACGCAGGCGACAACCAGGTCACCGCCAAACCCATCGTCATCGACGGTGACCTGAACCTTGAAGTACTCCAGGTCACCGGCGCGCTGCAAAAGGATGCGGTGCAAGACGCACTGAACGGACTGACCAAGAAGCTGAACGACAACTACCCGTTGGGCATCCATGCCGACAGTGTCGAAGTGACCGACTCTTCGATGGTGGGGAAGTTCTCCAGCCGAAACGCTTCGATCCCCAACGAGGACGCCAATCCCTGCTTCGCGCGTCTCTAGAAATTACGTTATGCGGTGATGCGGCCCTAGCGGGTGGATCACACGTAGCTGGTGGCTGTTGCGAAATGTGTGGCGGTTGGTGTAGCTGGGGTCGTGGACGGGT
>CAZOIX010000006.1:0-19727 GCA_964579685.1 uncultured Mycobacterium sp. | reverse complement strand
TGTTTGTACTCAGCGAATATCGCCGGATGCTTATCGGGCTTTGAGAGGGCCCGCACATCCAGTTTCCGCTCAGCCATCCCTTCGCTCCTATTTCTACAAAGTTACTTTGTAGAAATAGGATAGCGTCGGTCCGATGAAATTGAAAGGCATGGCGGCGCTTCGTACCTGTCTGTGCCTCGTGGCGCCTGATGGCCCCTGTGGCGATGAGCATCGCTGAGGTAGGGCTTATTTGAGGAAAGAAACGAGCACGGGAGCTCACCAGAGACTACGGTGAAAACGCCCTCACACAGCACAGCCCGTGAGGGCAAGCATCTAGCGCCCTGTTATGCGCAAGCTGCGACTGCAATGCCCTGCGATGCGCGGGTGGAAGGTTGGTGGTTCGTCCGTGGCAACGTCAGAGTCTTTTTCGTCGGAATACGATCATCCGAGTTCGGTTCGGTTGATCAGCAAGGGCTGGATCCAGGGTGTGGCTCTGGTAATGATCTTCGGCTTCTTCGTGATGGGCATCTTGGCCTATCGCACCTATACGGCGTCGATGCCGATGCCCAAACAGGTAACCGATGAATCGGGCACCGTTCTGTTCACCGGTGCGCAGATCACCCGCGGTCAGGAGATCTATCAGGCGCGCGGGCTCCACGAGTACGGGTCGGTCCTCGGCCACGGCGCGTACCTCGGTCCTGACTTCACCGCGGAGTACTTGCGAATGGCGACCGAGGACGTCGCGGCGCAGCTTCGTGCCGATAATGTCACGGATCCAGACGTGCGCGTGGTCGAGGAGTTTCGCACCAACCGGTACGACGAGGCCACCGGCACGTTGGTCTTCACCGACCGGCAGGCCCAGGCGTTCGATGCCATCGAGCGTCACTATGCCGCGTTCTTTGGTGAGGACTCCACCAAGTATGGCCTGAGGCCAAGACTGATCACCAGCGGAGCCGACATCCACGACCTGACGGCATTCTTCGCCTGGACGGCATGGGCGTCGGCTGCCGAGCGACCCGGCCACAGCTACACCTACACCAACAACTGGCCCTCGGAGCCGCGCGTCGACAACGGCCCCACCGCGCAATTGATCGTCTGGTCGGCGTTGTCGCTCGTCGCACTTCTCGGCGGTACCGGCATCATGTTCGCGGTCTATGGACGTTGGAGCCAAAAAATTGGTTGGCACGCCGTCGAGGCGCCGACCCTGTCGTTCCGTCAACCCGGCGAGGTGACCCTGACTCCCGCACAGCGGGCGACAGTGTGGTTCTTCGCGGCGGTGGCAGTCCTGTTCCTGGCACAAGCGTTGCTTGGCGCCGCCGCTCAGCACTACCGCGCCGACCTGTCCAGTTTCTTCGGCATGGACCTTGCTCGGCTATTGCCCTACAACCTCGCCCGCACCTGGCACCTGCAACTGGCGTTGTTCTGGACCGCGGCGGCGTTTCTGGCCGGTGGGATCTTCCTCACGCCATTTATCGCCCGGCGTGAACCGCGCCGCCAACACTGGCTTGCCTACGGCCTACTCGGCGCAGTCGTGGTCGTGGTGGTCGGTTCGCTGGTCAGCGAGGCACTGTCCATCTACGGTGTGATCCCCGAGGGCACTCTGCTGTCCCAGCAGTGGGAATACCTCGACCTGCCTCGGCTGTGGCAGATCCTCTTGGTAGTGGGCCTGTTTCTGTGGATCGCCATCATCTGGCGCGGCATGCGCACGCGGCTCAAGGGTGAGTCGAAGACCAATATGCCGTGGCTGTTTCTGTTCGCCGGGCTGGCCATCCCGGCGTTCTACGCGGTGGGGTTGTTGGCCGGCAGCGACGAGAGCTTGTCGGTGGCAGAGTTCTGGCGGTTCTGGGTCGTGCACCTATGGGTCGAGGACTTCCTGGAGCTGTTCACCACGGTGATGGTGGCCTACATCTTCGTGCTATTGGGTGTGGTGCGCCAACGCATCGCGCTCGGCGTCATCTTCCTCGATATCATCCTGTATTCGGCTGGCGGCGTGATCGGCACCATGCACCATCTGTACTTCTCCGGCACCCCGGTCGAGCACATGGCCCTTGGCGCGTTCTTCTCGGCCGCCGAGGTCATTCCCCTGACCTTCCTCACCGTGGAGGCGTGGGCGTTCCTGCAGCTCGGCTCGAGGCAGCAGGCGGGTGACTCCAAGCCCTTCCCGCACCGCTGGGCAGTCATGTTCCTGGTCGCTGTGGGCTTCTGGAACTTCGTGGGTGCCGGCATCTTCGGCTTCCTGATCAACCTTCCGGTGGTGTCCTATTACCAGATCGGTACGGCCTTGACGGCCAACCACGGACACGCCGCGATGATGGGCGTGTATGGCATGCTGGCCGTCGGCTTGGCGATGTTCGCGTTCCGCTATGTGATTCCCGCCGACAAGTGGCCCGAGAAAGCTGCGCGGCTGTCGTTTTGGGGTCTGAACATCGGGTTGGCGTGGATGGTATTCGCCACACTACTTCCGCTCGGAGTTCTCCAACTTTTCCACTCGGTCAATGATGGCTATTTCGAGGCGCGTTCGTTGGGGTATATCACGGAGCCGGGAAACGCGCTGCTGGAGTGGCTGCGACTACCCGGCGATGTGATATTCATCGGTGGCGGAGTGCTGCCGTTCGTGTGGATCGCGTGGAAAGCGTTGCGGCACTTCCGCGGTGGCCCTACCGCCGACGAATTGCCCGAGCATCCGCTGTACGCCGAAATCACCCCGACACCGGAGAAGGAGCGTTCGTGAGCGCTCCGGAAGCGTCGGTCTGGCTGGTCGTGGCCTATGCGTTGCTGCTGGTGGCTATCGCTTGGGGCTTCGACATCATGGCGAACAAGACCTCGCTCAGGGCAGCCCAATGGCGCACAGGTCGGTTCGTCTACCACGCCGACCACGACGCCTGGGTGTGTCCCGAGGATCAATGGCTGTGGCCGACATCCTTTGACCCCGAGCAGCGGGTCATGCGGTACCGGGCCAAACCCAGCGTATGCAATAGTTGCCCCGTCAAGTCGACCTGCACTACTTCGCATCACGGCCGCCAGATCAGCCGGGAGATCGATCCCTGGCCGTATTCAGAAGCGGGGCGGTTTCACCGCGGCATCGCCTGTGTCGTCGTTGGCCTTGCGCTCGTGATGCTGCTGGGCATGCTCATCAGCAACCACTCGCCAGCTGATGTATTGCTGCTGTTGGGCACCGGACTACTCGTCACGGCAGCAGGTGCACCGTTGGCGCGCCATCTGTGGTCCAGTCCGTCCAACGCACCCGGGCACTTACCGCATCGATCGGGACAAGACGATGCTGTGGCTGCCGCCATCGACCGCTATACCACCCAGTGGGGTGGTTGGTCCGATAGGAAGACCTCCGGGTGAGCGCAGTTCTGACGTGGTCGCTGGCGATCACGGCCATCGTCGTGTTGGTCGGGATCACCTTCATGGTTCTCTCGGTGCTGCGTGAATACGAGCGCGGTGTGGTGTTTCGGATGGGCCGGGTGCGACCGCTTTACGGACCCGGGCTCGTCGTTCTGGTCCCACTCGTCGACAAGATGGTTCGGGTGGACCAGCGCGTGATCACGCTGACGATTCCACCCCAAGAGGTGATCACGCGTGACAACGTTCCAGCCCGGGTCAACGCCGTCGTGATGTTTCAGGTCACCGATCCTCTGCACGCGATCCTTGCAGTGGAGAACTTCTCGGTTGCCACTTCCCAGATCGCCCAAACGACTTTGCGTTCGCTGCTGGGCCGAGCTGACCTCGATACGTTGCTCGCGCACCGCGACGACCTCAACGAGGATCTGCGCAGCATTATTGACAAGCAAACCGCGCCTTGGGGTATCGAGGTTCGGGTCGTGGAGATCAAGGATGTCGAGATTCCCGAGTCGATGCAACGAGCGCTTGCCCGCGAAGCCGAAGCCGAACGCGAACGCCGCGCCAAGGTCATCAATGCCCACGGTGAACTCCAGGCCTCCGACGAACTCGCTCAGGCTGCCGAGAAGCTCTCCAGGAGTCCGGCCGCACTACAGCTGCGCTACCTCCAAACGTTGCTGGAACTTGGCGCCGACCAGAACTCCACGGTCGTCTTTCCACTACCGGTCGACATCATCGCGCCATTCCTCAAACATTCCCATGCTCTCGAAGGGATTGCGCGGTCACTCGCCAACAACAACGACGACTCCACAACTTGACCAACCAGTCGCCGAACTGCCTCCCAATCCGCCTTTGGAGGTAGGGGTTGTCTTAGGCTAACCAAACTCATACTATTTACCGCACAAGATTCCGTTTAAATCGGCGGCGCATTGCTTCCCCTAGGCAGCTCATGGTGCCGTCGGCGCGCGGATTCCTGTGCGCCCTACCCGAGGAGGAGTACGACGATGACTGACAGGGACCAACTTCCGCTCGCGGCGCGGTCGTGGGCCGATCTACCGGGTCATTGGCTGTTGGCTCGCCTGGGTAAACGTGTGCTGCGGCCCGGCGGCCTGGAACTCACGACTCGACTGCTGGCGGCGGCCGGAATCGGCGGCGCCGACGTCGTGGAACTCGGTCCGGGACTGGGGCGGACAGCCAAGGACATCGAGTCGCTCAAACCGGCATCCTATGTCGGGGTCGATGACAGCGGTGCCGCCTCGGCGATGGTTCAGCAGGTCGTCGATGCCACCGGCGGGCGCACCGTGGTGGCCGACGCGGCTACGACCGGGCTCGACTCCGGCAGCGCGGACGTCGTGGTCGGCGAGGCCATGCTGACCATGCAGGGCGACAAGGCGAAGAAAGCGATTGTCGACGAAGCCTTCCGGGTGCTGCGCCCGGGCGGCCGCTATGCCATTCACGAGCTGGGTCTCAAGCCCGACGGCCTCGCGCAGGACACCAAGGATGCGATCAGGCGAGACTTGGCCCGTGCGATCAAGGTCAACGCCCGTCCGCTGACCGTGCAGGAGTGGACCACACTGCTCGCCGAGTCCGGCTTCGAGCTCCAGACCGTGGAGCAGGCGCCGATGGCGCTGTTGCGACTCAGGCGCATACTCGCCGACGAGGGTCCGTTCGGGGCGGCACGCATCGTGGGCAACGTGCTCACCCATCCTGCGGCGCGCAAGCGGGTACTTGACATGCGACGCACCTTCAGTCGCTACCGAGACGCGTTGACTGCGGTGGCCATCGTGGCCGTCGTCCCCGGAGGAAAACCGGCATCCGCACCGTGATCGCCGCCGCGGGGGCACCGCACACGCTGCCGGCTCATGGGCCCGGCGAACCCGCCTCGACGGCGGGCGAGCGGGCCGCGGGCCAGCAGCGCCAACGTGTGCTCGGCCTGCTTCGCAGTGCGCCCGGCCCGGTGGATGCACAACACGTAGCCGACATCCTGGAGATCCACGTCACCACTGCACGATTCCACTTGAGCACGTTGGAGAGTCAGGGTCTGGTGCGCCGCGGAACCGGGGCTCGGGTCCGCGGTGCCGGCCGACCGCGGCTGACCTACGAAATCGCACCCCGGCTGGACTACGCCGACATCGTGGCGCTGTTCGCCACCCACCTCGGTGGCGACGTCGCCGAGCGGGAAGCCCGTGCTGTACGCGTCGGCGCCGACTTGGCCCGCAGGATCAAACTGACCGAACCGAGTGTT
The DNA here is from genome assembly GCA_964579685.1 of uncultured Mycobacterium sp. Lineage (GTDB taxonomy): Bacteria > Actinomycetota > Actinomycetes > Mycobacteriales > Mycobacteriaceae > Mycobacterium. The sequence goes on along the minus strand of CAZOIX010000006.1, from coordinate 14,158 downwards.
GGGGGCGCGGCCCCCGACCTGGTCGCCAACGCCCTTGACGAGCTGGGTTTTCAGGTCCAGTCGGTCGTCAACGCGTTGGGCACCGTGACGGTCCGGATCTGCACCTGCCCGCTGGCCAAGATCGCCGCCGACGCACCCGAGGTCGTGCGCGGCATCCAAAGAGGACTCATCCAGGAAGTCCTCGACAGCAATGCCCCTGTGCTTGGTTGTCACTACCGCGTCATCGTGCGACCTGATCCAAGCCAGGGCGCATGCCAAGTGCAACTGGACCTGCGCCGGACCGCTGAACAGTGAGAAACCAACGGTGACCGCATCCCGCCTGGCGTCAACCACATCAAAACCGAGCCTTCCGACGTGGCCGTAGCTACTCACCCTCACAGAACATCGCCGACCCGGCGGATCGACATCGGGCGATACGTGCGACGCAGCGCAACGCGGGTCGGCTCCGTTCCGGTCCGGAGCGTGGCGACGATCGGTCGCGGCGTACTTCTGACAGCCGCAATCCTGAGATGCTCGGTGAGCGACGCGGTGTTCCTGCGGTTGCCGGTCGGCGAACTCATCGTCCAAGCGTGGGCGCTGTTGAAGGTGACCGCGGTGCCAGCCGTACTGATGGCAGTCCCGATCGGCGCGATGGTCTCGGTGCAGGTTGGTGGCCTGGTCAATCAATTGGGCGCGACATCGATGGTCGGTGCTGCCAGCGGATTCGGGGTGATCCGGCAGGGGGCGCCGATGGCGAGTGGATTTCTCATGGGTGGGGTAGCCGCTGCCGCGATCGCATCCGATCTGGGTGCCAGGCAGATCCGCGAGGAGCTCGACGCGCTGCGCGTGATGGGGATCAATCCGGTGCGCCGACTGGTGGTCCCGCGGTTCCTGGCGCTGGTGTCCATCGCACCGCTCCTCTGTTTCGTGATCATCGCGTCCGCGGTATCGGCGGCCTACTTGATGGCGGTCGGGGTCAACGAGGTGACGGTGGGCAGCTTCTGGATGTCCTTTGGAGTCCTCGCCAGAGAGATCGATGTCTGGTTCGCGGTGGGTAAGACACTGGTCTTCAGTGTCATCGTCGGCGTCATCTCGTCGCTACGGGGAATGGAGGCCAAGCGTGGGCCGCGCGGTGTCGCGGATGCGGTCAGCTCGGCGATCGTCCTCAATGTCGTGTGCATCGTGCTTGCGAACGTCACCATCACCCAGCTTGTCACCATGTTCTTCCCGGCCGAGGTCTCATGATGGCCCAGTTGACGGATCAGCGGGGGTTGTCACACCGGCCCCGGTCTGCGGTACTGAGCTACGTCGGGACCCGCATTGATGGTTCACTTCGAACGATCGGCCAGTGGGTGGTGTTCATCGGTCAGACCGTCTGGTTCTTGCGGTTGACCGTGCTGCGATACCGGCGCCAGACCTGGCAAGCGGTGAACAGTCTGGCATGGGGGAGGGGCTCGATCTTCGTCGACGGCGGCGTGCTGAGCGTGCTGCTTATCATGGGCACCGCCATGGGTGCCTCGGTCGCAATCGAGGCGTTTTCGATTCTCAACATCATGGGCTTTGGCGCACTGTCGGGCATCATCGGCGGTGTCGCCAACGTGCGCGAGATGGCACCACTGGTGACGGGGATTGCATTCGCGATTCAGGCCGGTAGCCGGATGACCGCGGAGATCGGCTCCATGCGGATCTCCGGCGAGATCGACACCACAGAGGCGATGGGGCTGCAGCCGATCCCGTTCGTCGTGGGCACCCGGCTCATCGGCGCACTGCTGTGCGTAATCCCGGGGTATTTCGTGGTGCTGATCGCCAGTTTCGTCGCTGCCCGCACCGTGGTCGAAGTGATTCGAGATCAACCCGGCGGAACCTACCAGCATTATCTCGTGCAGTTCCTGTCTCCGGTGGACATCGGCTATTCGGTGACCAAGGCTGTGGTCTTCTGCACGGTGATCACTCTCATTCACTGCTACTACGGCTATTTCGCTTCCGGCGGTCCTGTGGGAGTTGGCGAGGCATCGGGGCGTGCCATCCGAGCCAGCCTGGTGATGGTGGTCGTCGTGAACTTCATCCTGACGGTCGGCATGTGGGGCCTTCGACCTGAGTTCGTGTTCCGGGGGTAGGTGGACACACATGCTGTTTCGGACATCCGAAGAACGCGAAGCCCGGATCCTGGCGCGCACGGGACTGGCGCTGATGGTGTGTGTCGCGTTGGCGTTCCCGCTGCTGATATTCAACCCCTTCGCGCGCAAAGGGGACACCCGCACGGCGGTGACGATCGACACACCCTATGTCGGTCTGGGAGTAGACGGTGGGACGCCGGTGATCATGCACGGGGTGCGGATCGGCGAGGTCACCTCGGTGACCAGCCGTCCCGACGGTGGTGCACGTCTGCATCTGCGGTTGCAGTCAACCCCCACAGCGGGTCTGACCGACACCCTGGGCATCGATTTCCGGCCGGCCAACTATTTCGGCGTCGCCGGTGTGAACCTGATTCAGGGCCAGACTCGGGGTCAGCCACTGCGCAACGGATCGCGGCTCGCCGTCGTTCCCCGGGGCAACTATACGATGCAGGCACTCCTGTCTGGGGTCGGCGAGATCACCAACGGTGTGGTGACACCCGAGCTGGTCTCGGCGATCGACCGCGCAACCCGATATGTCGACGGACTGAATCCTTTCCTGGAAACCGTCCTCCTGATCGCCAGCACCATGACCAAGACCCAGACGGTCAGTACTGAGCATCTGGTCCGCAATATCGCCGGAATCAGTGTTGCCGCACCACTATTCGCAAATGGGCTCAGCGATTTGGTGGACCGCCTGGGCCACACCGGCCTCGGCGTCGACGAGGACTTCTTCCAGCATCGCTTCCTGGCCACGGTACAGTTGGCTGCCACCGGCCTATTCGGCTCGGTTGGCACCCTGTTGTCGTCGCATGTGAACGACCTGTTGCCGGCCACTGAGATCGTTGGATCGCTAGCGATGCCCGTCCCCAGGATCGCCCAGGCCGAGAACATCTCGGAGTCGTTGGTGGAGTTACGGTCCCGGTTCGAGCGCTTGTACGAGGGCTCCCCGGAACAACGGGCCATCCAGGTGCACATCGTGCTCGACAGCCTTCCCGCCGTGGCCGCCCCACTTGGCGCCATGGGGGGTCCCCGATGAGCAACCGGCCGACGATCCTCAAGCCGAGATCAGCGCTGTGGCGACTGGCGTTGAGTGCGGTTCTGGCGATCACGTTGGGCATCGTGGTGATCAATGTCCTACGTCAGCCGGTGGCCGGCGGGATTTACTCGTATACCGCGGAGTTCACCGATGCCTCCGGTGTTCAGGCCGGCACCGACGTCCGGGTGCGGGGGGTGCAAGTCGGCAAGGTCGAATCCGTGAAACTGATCCGGCGCGCGGGCCAGAGCGTCGCAGAGATCGGCTTCACACTTCAGGACAGATTCGGCGTCGTGCCCTCGACACTGCTGGCCATCAGATTCCAGGCCATGACGGGGCTGCGCTACCTAGAGGTCATCGACCCCCTCGACGCGGGCGCCGACGGAGACCCGGCCGCACAGCTGCTGACGAACATCCCTACCGTCATGACCCAACCCTCGCTTGACATCACGACGTTGTTCAATGGATTGCAGCCGGTCCTAGCCACGTTGAGCCCCGACGAGATCAATACCTTCACCGACAATGTCGCGACGGTGCTATCCGGGGACGGCGGCGGTGTGGGGCCGATGCTTAACAGCATCCACCGTCTCACCGAACTCGTTGCTGATCGACAATCTGTGATCTCGACCTTGATGCGTAACTTGACCACCCTCTCGGACTCGGTGGGCGGACGCTCGAAGGAATTTATTCAACTTTTGGAATGGGCGAACCGGCCGCTGGACGCGGCACTGAACGTGCTCGACGAATTCCGAAAGTCGGACTTGTACGGACCGCAGTTCACCCAGGCCGTCGTCCGAGCGCTCAACAACATCGGCATCAGGCCGGGCGCCGACATCAGCGACGGTCTGGACAAGGCGCTGACGAATTTCAACGATGCCATCGACAGCTTCAAGATGATTCCGGTGGTGTGGGAAAACATCGGACCACCGTCGGCGACCGGGGACATCGTGCCCTGCTCGCGTGGTCGCGCACAGCTGCCGGCGACCATGGATATTCTGCTGAACGGACAGCGGGTGGTGCTATGCAACCGTTGAAGGCTTGGCCAAGGCGACTCAGCCATCCCATCGTGGTCGGGATCGTAGCGTTGATTATGGTCGCAGTGGTGGGCGTGACCACAGTGGTCATGTACATCAGGCCGCCGGGCCAGCAGATAGTCGTCTTCCGCACTGACGACGCCGCGGCCCTGCGGCCAGGCGATACCGTCCGGATCGCCGGAGTGGACGTCGGGACCATCAAGGTCCTGTCGCTCGAACCCGACCACGTCCGCGTAACGGCGTTGGTGCAGAACGGCGTCTTCGTCGGCGATCAGTCACAGATCCAGGTCCGCATGCGCACAGTGGTCGGCGGATACTACACAGCGATCGAGTCCTTGGGCGATCAGCCGTTGGGAGACGGCGTCATTCCCGTCGAACGTGTCACGATGCCCTACAGCCTGCTGGGCACCGTCACCGATGCGACCCGAATCACCAGAGACGTTGACGCCAAGCCACTCCGGGAATCGCTGAACGACCTGCAGCGCGGGCTGGCCGGGAACAATGTCGAGACGCTGTCGGCGATCATCGATGCGGGAAACAGCCTGACCACTGCGATCGACCAGCAACGCGGTCAGATCTCAGCCATTCTCAACGTCTCTAACGAATACATCCAAGCGTTGAGCAGCTACACCGACCAACTCAAACAGTTGGTGGGCAAAGTCTCGATCATCGAACAAACTCTGGTGCTGTATTCGGAGGGATTCGGCCAAGCACTGAAGGGTATGGGTGACATTTTCGATTCTCTGAACGCGGTCGGGCGCTTCTACGCCGACCACCGTGACAGGTTCATCGAGAAGGTGCGCAACCTACAGGAGATGGTCCAGACCTGGGCGGACCGTAGTGGTCTGGTGGTGCGCGGATTGCGGCGAGTGCGCGACAAACTCGAACGCGTCCTCGACGCGCAGAACGCCCGGCCCGAACTGCTGGCCACCGATATCTGTATCCCGGTGCCCGGGAGTTCCTGCTGATGAAGACTCGACTGCGCCACCTGCTGGCTTTGGCCTTGATCGTCGCAGTGACCTCGACAATGTCCTCGTGCAGCCTGCAACGACAGACCGCCGACGATGTCCACTGTGCGATCATGGCTGACGGCATCGGCTTGTACACCGGTAACCCGGTGACTCAGATGGGATTTCGCATCGGCACTGTCGCCGCCGTCGAAGCTGATGACCGCGTTGTCCGGGTGTCGTTCACACTGACCGAACCGCGCCGAATTCCGGCTGACATCAAGGCGATCACCCGATCGATGTCGATACTGGCCGATCGTTCGCTGGAGCTGGTGGGTAACTACTCTGGTGGCCCCGAGCTGGCGAGTGGTCAGTGTATTCCGTTGGAGCGCACTGCAACTCCGAAGAGTCTCTCGGAGATGGTCGGGTCGATCGCCACGTTCGCCGACACTGTGAGTCCTGACGACTCCACCAACGTGGCCGGCACCGTTCGAGGTCTCGATCGTCTCCTGACTGGGCAGGGCATGCGCATGCATGAGTTCCTGGCGCGCCTTTCGGCGGTGATGAACAGTCCCGATCGGGCGATCAGCGACACCGGCTCGATCGTGGCCAACCTTGCGCAGCTCACCACCGAGCTCAGCACGATCAGGGGCACACTCAAACAGGTGTTGCTCGACGCCGAGGCAACGACTCCGGATCTCGTCTCGGCCACCGACGGCGTCAAACGGATGGCCCAGACGCTCCCGCTGATGATCACCCTGGTGGCCGATCTGGAACGTGAACTCGGCGAGCAAACCCAGCGCGTGCTGGACACGGTCTCGGTGCCGTTACGTAAGGCGAGTCCCCATGCCACCGCGTTGTCGGACCTGCTGAATCCGATACCGGGCTGGATCACGACGGTTTCGGACCGGTTCAACGAGCAGGGCCTTCAGCTCAAGTGGCGCCCACCGATGTTTCGTATCCGAACCCAGGATGGACTATTGCTGTGCGGCATCATGAATTCGCGTGTACCGGGTAGCTGCGCTGACATCGCCGGCACCCCGTATGCCGTCGATGCGGCGTTGCTGCAGTATGCGCTCATCGAGGCGAGCAGATGACCCGATCCATCCTGCGTCTGCTCGGCACCATTGTCGGTGTGGTGTTGGTTCCGTCATGTGCGGTGCTCTCTGTGGAAATGTTGCCTGCGCCCAGCGGTGACCGTGACGGCTACGACTTGATTCTGCAATTCGACAGTGTGCTCAATCTTCCCAATCGGGCCAGGGTCGTGATGGACGGCGTCACTGTCGGGACGGTGACCGACGTCGACATCGTCGAGAATTGGGTGGACGTCACGGCGCGTATCGATTCCGGTGTGGTCGTACCGTCGGACATTCGCGGAGTGCTACAGCAGCCAACTGTGCTCGGCGATGTCTTCCTCGCGCTGGAACGCCCGAACGGCGGCGAGACGACCGCGCCGCCGCTGGCTTCCGGTGACATCGTTCCGATTGGACGAACCTCCTCGCCGCCTCAGATCGAGGACACCATCGCCAGCCTCGCGAATTTTGTGGCCAGCGGCTCGATTCAGCGAGCGCAGAACACCCTGATCGATCTGAACAGGGTGGCCGAGACCAGTGACGTCGAGCTGAGTCGAGTCGTGGGGCAGGTCAGCGCCAACCTGTCCGGTCTGGCCGACAATCTCGACGCGGTCGATCTTGCGCTGGGCGGCTTGGCTGACACTTCAGCGGTGTTGGGCGGCAAGCGATCCGCGTTCGAATACTGGTTTTCCCCGGCCGGGATGCTCGGTTTCGACAGGGCCACCCAGGTGACTTCGCGGCTCAGCGTGATGATGCCGTCGATCGGCAGCGTCTACAGCGGCGGATTCTGGCTGGTACCGATGCTCACCAGAGTGGGTGACGCGATGGGTGCCGTGCAAGCGTCGAAGTGGGTGGTGGAAGACGAAATACCCGCCTGGAGGAGGCTGTTCACCGACTACTTCCTGCCCCAGGACAAATACCCGGCAATCAACATCACCTCGATCACAGGCCCGGACGGGCGCGAACTGTCGACAGATGTGCACGCCGTTCTGCGGATTCTGGGGGTCATGCCATGACCGTGCGAAACATGCTGTCGGTCACCGCGCTGGTGGCCATCGTGGTGTTGGCCATCGGCCATATCGCCACACTGGGCGTCCGTGTCGCTCCGCCGGGCGATCGCACGAATGTGTCGATGGCGGTGATGAACGTCAACGGCCTGGTTGTCGGTTCCAACGTCCTGCTGCGCGGCGTCGCGGTTGGCAAAGTGACCGCAATCGACGCTGCCGTCGATGCCGTCACCGTTACGTTCTACATCGACGGAGGCCATCGAGTACCGGTGGACAGCATCGTGCGGGTAGATAACCTCTCGGCGCTGGGCGAGACCTACATCGGTCTGTTTCCGCAGACCTCGGACGGGCCGATGCTATCCGAAGGGCAGCATCTGGGCGCCCAGGCGATCACCCAACCGACGACGATCTCCGACTTGGCGGTAACCGTAGGGCGGATACTGCAACAGGCAGATCCCACCGAGCTGAAGCGGATCGTCACCGAAGTCGACGCCGCGCTGGGAGACCCCGAGACGGTGTTGCCCAACCTGACGCGCGTTGCCACACTGCTGCGCAGCGAAGCGGCAAGTATGGACGGTCGCGGGAATGAATTGCTGACCAACCTGCAAACCCTGCTGGGCGGCGCCGGCTTCGTCGGCCCGGCACTGGCGAACCTCGCGCCCAACCTCCGCCAGCTCGGACCCAATATGCAGGGGATCTTCGCCGGTGCGATGCAAATCGTGCTGGCCGGATCGCCGGACGCCCTCCAACGGTTGCAGGCCTACCTGGCCAGGATCCAGGCCTTCCTCGACACCCGTGCCCCTGACGTCAAGGTGCTGGCCGAAACGTTGCTGCCCAACATTCGTTCGATCGGATCCGTACTGACCAACTTCGATACCGGCCGACTGCTGGACAACATGTTGCGCGGCGTGCCGGAGGACGGTGCCATCGATCTCCACCTCACAGTGCTACCGCCTGAATAGGCATTAAACCGGCGTGACGGACATACGAGGAAGGCATACAAATGGCCGATGCCAGCGATGACAGCGGCGAGCTGATCGACTCGTCGGCGACGAGACAGGACACCGGGGACGAGCCGGCCGATGCAACGACAACGGTGCACGAAGCATCCGGCATACGGCGACAAGTTTCGATCTCGATGCGCACGCTGTTGGTCGGTGGGGTTGTCCTGGCAGTGGGTGTCTGTGTCGGCGTGTTGGCCTGGTTGTACATCGATGCGCGAAGTGAGCTCGACGCGCAGAGCCGTCAAGCTGCCGACGACGAACACGCGGAACAGATCGCCATGGACTACGCCGTCGACGCTGCTCAAATGGACTTCCGTGACCTCGATGCGTGGAAGAACAGGCTGGTGAAGGGGACTTCGCCAGAATTGGCCGAGAGGCTCGGCGGTGCCGCTGACTCGATGGAACAGATCCTCTTGCCGCTGCAATGGGAGTCAACAGCCAAGCCCTTGGCCGCCATCGTGCGCTCCCGAGTGGGCCGGGCGTATGTCGTCGATGCGTTTGTCAGCGTCTTGACCAAGACCACCCAAGCACCAGAGGGTCTGCAGTCGACCGCTACTTACAGCGTCACCGTCGACAGCGGTCGTGACTGGTTGATCACCGATGTAGGTGGAATCGATGCCGTCATCGGCGCCCGCTGAGGAACTGCGATGACGAAAGCAGCCCGCCGTGCCGCGACTGTCCTCGGGTGCTTGCTCATCGCGACAGCCGCATCTGTGGGCCAGGCTGTTCCCGCAGCGGCCGATCCGCCGCCCGATCCTGCCGGGCAGGAGCCGCCACCGCCACGCCTACCCGTTGTGGTGCCCACGCCGTCGGACTGGCAACCCAAGTTCCCGTCTCCCTACGATCAATCCCGGCACCACGTCACCGAGGCCGACATCACCGTCGAACGGGAGATGTGTCAGTGGTACGCGGCACAGTACGACGAGTTGTTGCGCCAGATCGAGCGTTTCAACATCAAACTGATCAGCAGAAACGGAAACTGGGCCAGCGATGACGTGGTGGCCCACGCCGATGCCGTCACCGCCAACATCGACCAATCGGTGGCGTTTCTCACCCCGCGCGCGCAGGCGCTCACCCAAACGCGAACCTTCGCAGGAGACAATTACTTTCCGCTCTATCAGGGGGAGAGCTTCTTCCTGATGTGGCAACACTTGGCCAACGTCAGCGGCGGCATCAGAGGTCACCAGCCGGCCTGGTTCACCGGTCCGTCGGTGCAGAGGTTCAAGTACTGGGGCAGCAGGATCAACCGATCTCATGTCTGCCGATAAACCCAGTAGGACGACCTTGATTCGACGACACCGCCATGTGACGGTCGCGACGGCATTCCTTGGAGTCGCGCTGCTGCATGCGTCACCAGCGATCTCCGAACCCGCTGACCAACTCGAACAGGCCATTGTTTCATTGCGGGCAACCGGATCATGCGGTCCTCTGCGAAACGACCCGGTGGTGCAGCGTGCCGCCGAGATCTCCAACCGATCAACCCAGGACTACCTCAATCACGCCGCACGCTTCGTTCCGGTCTCGGATCCGCTGGTCGTACTCGAGGAACTCGGCAGTGGCGCCGGAAAGGCAATCCAGATACGAGGCCACGGTGCTAGCGATGCCGAGGCGATCCATGGGGCACTCCTTCAGGGCCGTGCGGTGATCCCCGATTGCTCCTATGACACCTTCGGTACCGATGTAATTCGCGATCCTGACAACGGCCTTGCGCTGGTCGTTGCGATACTCTCCGGCCCCTGATCCGGGAGGGGGGTCACTTCCTATGCAAGTCCATCCAGGGCGGGGTGAGCCAGGTTCCCTCTGAGGTGATCAGGAACCGTAGAGGACCACGCTCACAATAGGTTTGGCCATCACCGGTGACTGCGCACGTCGTACCTTGATGTTGGATGGCCGTCCGGACGGGAAGTCTCGCATGAGCACGGGTCGCGGGCATGCGGAACGATACCGACCAGTCATAGTGCATCGCCCGGTCACCGGTCACCCACCCCAGAGCCTGCGTGCTAGGGGGTGCGCCGGGAATATCGCCACTGCAGGAGAAACTGCCCCGGCCCCAAATCCCGCAATTCTGCCCGGTTGGCGCCACGAACCACACGCCGTCGGCACCCGGCACACTGAAGGCAGCCGCATCTACGCGTTCGAAGAATCTGATGCTGGGCCACGGCTCAAGCTCTGGCTCGGCATATGCCGATGCTGACAACACAACCGCCGCGAGCAGAACGCCCAGGGTTGTCGCACATCGACCAACAGAGGCGGTCACGGAATACTCCAACTGCGTCACGTCTCGAAACTGCAGCCGACTTCAGGGTACGTCCGCGACGCTGGTTGAATCTTATCCGGTGCTCGCGGTCACGGCCGTCCTACAGCGCAATGAGGACCGTGGCCGGAAATCGGATCTGAATCCCGAAACCACACCGTACGGTTGGACGACAGCGACACGACGTTGTCTTCAAAGTCCTCCTCGCAGCACGCGATGCCGTGGCCGCGTTCGATCGTCAGCCAGTGCGACTCAGAGCCGCACGCGGGCACTCACTGATAGCCTGTTCGGCGCGCTCTTCCAGTTCCGGCGGGACGGGATCAACGATGACTGTTGAGTATTCATCGTCGTCGAGTTCGAACACGTCCGGCACCAACTTGACGCAAACGGCATTTCCCTCGCAACGATCACGGTCTACGTGGACCCGCATACCTCCTCCTTAGACGGCTCTGCACCGTGTATTCATCCCGACTGGACGACTGCCGAGTAGCTCTGCGCTGATACACCTTCTCCAGCGTTCAGAAGCGATCTCCCAGTAGCCACCGATATTTGTATAATACCGATTTATAAAAATTATCCGGGGAGCGAGGCCACTCGCACTGTTCAAACCCAACGATTGTTGTTGGGTCAGCCTTTGCGCCCCGACCATCACAGTGGGGCGCGTGACCACCGATCCGACGGCCGAGGGTCAAGGCCGGACATCACGCAGTCGTAAGGTGCTTCCGAAACGGCGATGGCTGCCGGTGAGACAAAGCAACCTCAGAGGGGCACGGAGTGGTTCTGATCGCCGGTGTCGAATCGATCATGCACGTTGCGCAATACGGCTGCACAGGCGGCGCGATCGGCGGGATCGATGCGATCAAGCACTCGCCTAAGTTCCCGTCGTCGTCGAGCAGTCACCCGTCGAACCAGGCGGCTTCCCTGAGCCGTCAAGTCCAGGATCACGACAGTGCGGTTGGACGGATCAGCGCTGCGGACCAGGTGCCCTGATGCGTGCAGCCGATCGGCCAGCCGTGTCACTGACGATCCGACCACATTTAGTGCCTTCGCGCACTGCGTCGAACTCGACCGCCCCGCCTGCTGCAAGAACAGCAGCAGGCGGAACTGAGGCAATGAGATCCCCGCGTTTTCGATACTGCGTAGTGCGACTCCGACCAGGTCTCTTGTTGCCATCTCGAACGCCGCCAACTCATCGATTGACGTCTTCGTCACCCCGCACCACCCACTGAATGCATTACGCAAGTATTGCATGGTGCGCAGCTTGTCCGCGTCGTCTGAAAACTGACCCGTGTCGACGCAACTATTGCGCCCTGGCTTCGACGGTCATGACAAATGGGAGCCGTGTTGAATTGTTTAGATCCGGCTGTCGCCGGCGTCCGGAGCGGTGCGGCGCCGGCGCCGCCCGCGGCGTGTTCGAACGAAACTCAGTCCAGCGCGCAGGTCTCGCAAACTCATTGCGATCATACGGAAGTGCAGTGGGATCCGATAATCTATTGCGCTAGACAATACTTGCATTATGCAAGCAAAGGGGGCAGGGTAGAACTCGAACGAGCGCAGGCTGGGAGTAGGTATAACAGTGGCCTCATGGCGAGACGAACTTCGATGTGCGGGGTTGCGGGTGACTGCACCTCGGCTGGCGGTGCTGGCCGAAGTGCACACCCATCCCCATGCCGACGTTGACACGATCATCACCGGAGCACGCGAGGGGCTCGGGTCGCTGTCGAAACAAGCCGTCTACGACGTACTGCATGCACTGACCGATGCTCGGCTGTTGCGCTGTCTTCAGCTGGCCGGCTCACCGGCTCGATTCGAGATCGACACCGGCGACAGCCACCATCACGTCATCTGTCGGTCCTGCTTCGCGGTTACCGACGTCGACCCCGACGGAGGTCATCCACCCAGCCCATCTTCCGCCCAACGCGTCGGCTATCTCATCGATCAGGTCGAAGTGATCTATTGGGGGACGTGTCCCGACTGCCAGGCCGCAATGAATACCTCTGACTCAAAGGAGATGTCATGACCACACCGACATTTGGATCGACCACCGGCGCCGGATCCCCCGCTGTGAGCGATCGCAACTCGCTCAGTGTCGGATCCAATGGGCCGATCGTGCTGCACGACGTGCACTTTTTGGAGCAGATGGCACACTTCAACCGCGAGCGGGTTCCCGAGCGCAGTCCTCACGCGAAAGGTGCCGGGGCGTTTGGCGTTCTCGCGGTGACCGAAGACCTCTCCCAGTACACCAAGGCGGCACTGTTCCAAAAGGGGGCTAGTACGGAGCTCCTTGTGCGTTTTTCCACCGTTGCCGGAGAGCAGGGCAGCCCGGACACGTGGCGCGACGTACGAGGTTTCGCCATGAAGTTCTATACACCGGAGGGGAACTACGACATCGTTGGCAACAACACGCCGGTCTTCTTTCTGCGTGACCCGATCAAGTTCCCACACTTCATCCGCAGTCAGAAGCGGCTTCCGGACTCCGGCCTGCGTTCTGCGCAAATGCAATGGGACTTCTGGACGCTCAACCCCGAGTCGGCCCATCAAGTCACCTATCTCATGGGTGAGCGCGGACTGCCCAGAACGTGGCGACACATGAACGGTTACGGGTCACACACGTATATGTGGATCAACGCCGCCGGCGAAAAGTTCTGGGTGAAGTACCATTTCCACACCGAACAGGGCATGGAGTTCCTCACCAACGCTGAAGCGGCTGCCCTGGCCGGAGAAGACGCCGACTTCCACCGTAGAGATCTCTTCGACGCCATCACTGGCCATGAGTACCCGATTTGGTGCCTGTCGGTGCAGGTGATGCCATATTCGGAAGCTGCCGATTACCGATTCAACCCGTTTGACCTGACCAAGGTATGGCCGCACGCCGACTACCCACTTGTCCCAGTCGGGACCTTCACACTCAATCGCAATCCGGACAATTTCTTCGCTCAGATCGAGCAGGCTGCGTTCTCCCCGGGGAACACCGTGCCCGGAACCGGGTTGTCCCCGGACAAGATGCTACTTGGCCGCGCCTTCGCCTATAACGACGCTCAGCGCAACCGTATCGGCACCAATTTCCACCAACTGCCCGTCAATCGTCCTCGACGCGGAGTGGAGGTCAACAGCTACCTTTTTGACGGTCAGATGACCTACCAGCACTCCGGGGCTGCGGCGGTATACGCGCCGAATAGCATGGGGCGACCGTTCTCCGACGGCTCGGGGACCGTTGAGGACGGATGGACCGCAGACGGTGAGCTACTTCGCTCGGCGTACTCACTGCACTCCGAAGACGACGACTTCGGACAGGCCGGCACGTTGGTACGCGAGGTGTGGGACGATGCACAACGTACGGCTGCTGTCCAACAGATCGGCAATAGCTTGTCAGGTGTCACCGGCGTAGTGCGCGACCGAGCATTCGAGTATTGGAGAAGCGTCGACCCTGATTTCGGCGCACGCATCGAAAAGGTAGTCCGACAGGGAACCGCATCCGGAACTGCCGAAGGCATGGGCGAAGCGTAACGCCGCTACCCAACGAGCGTCGAGGCGTCGTCCGCGTTCAGAACTGTCGCAAATCTGGCGGCTCACGTCCGTTCGATGATTCTCGGCGGAGGTCATCGACGTAACTCTCATATGCCATCGAGACATCGTCGAGATCCAGTTGTTGGGGTCCCGACTTGGCTCAAATTAGTGCGCACCGGCGGCGCGGATGTTGAGCAGGACGG
>CAZOIX010000005.1:0-20571 GCA_964579685.1 uncultured Mycobacterium sp. | reverse complement strand
TCGTCCTCGGCCCCAGCCGGATCACCGATCTCGCCGTCCACGAGATAGACCTCGCACTCGACGCACTCCAGCGCGGCGAACGGCACATCATCCTCGACGAAGACGGCGACCCCCGGCTGATCTGAACACACGGCCGGCGAGTTCTTCTCTACGCCTCTCCAGTCCGACCCGCATAGCGGTCCCGCGCAGCCCGACGTTCAACATCGGCGGTCTCGCTGTTGAACTCCGACGCCAGCTGGGCGTAGCCGGCATCGAGGTCATCCGGGTCGGGCTCGGCTTCCGCGTGAATCACTTCGACCTCATTTCCGGGGAACGCCGTAGCGGGCGCGGATCTCGTCTTCGCCGAACGTACGGCCGGCGGCGATGTCGGCTTCTGCTTCTCGTAGCGATTCACGAACGTCCGCCACGTCGATCGGCCAGTCGTCGAGTTCCCCAGGTGCACTGCTGCAGCCCTGGGTATCGCCGTTTTCTTCCGTCACCTTCGAAGGATAAGGTCGCCTGCCTGCCTCAGGCTGACGGCTGCGGTTGGTCGAGGCAGCGGTAGACGCTGGAGCGGGATATGTCGAGGGTGCGCGCGATTCTGGGCGCGAGGGGTCCCGGCCTCGTCGAGGGCTTGGACCGCGGCGATGGTGTCAGCGGTGAGGCCGGGGCGGCCGGGGTGTCGACCGGCCGCGCGGGCTGCCGCGACTCCGGCGGCGGTGCGTTCGGCGGCGACGGCACGCTCGAACTCGGCGACGGCCCCGAAGACGTGGAAGATCAGCCGGCCGCCGGCAGTGCTGGTGTCGATGGCTTCGGTGAGAGAGCGCAGTTCGATGCCGCGGGCCTGGAGGTCGCTGGCCACGGTGAGCAGGTGGGGGAGTGAGCGGCCGAGACTGTCGAGCCGCCAGACCATGAGCACGTCACCGCGGCGGGCGTAGTCGAGCAGCGCGGCCAGCTCGGGGCGATCATCATCGCGAGCGCCGGACATGCGCTCGGTCCAGATCCGTTCGGCCCCGGCCTCCGTCAACGCCTTCGTCTGCATGTCGGGGGACTGGTGCAACGTCGAGACTCGCGCGTATCCCAGCAGCGTCACCGGCAGGTCCTCACTCGTTCAGGGGGCACGGTCTTCTCAGGCCCAACCAGGGCCGCTTGCGGACCTGGGCGGGAGCCGTCTGTGTCTTTAAGGGTGTCCCCGTTCCCGCCGGTCTGGGACAGGATTCTGGGACACCGCACCGGCGCATCGGCGCTGGTCGCAACTACAGCGGTCATTATGTAGCTTTTTCGGTCGGTAGAGGCCGTATGGCAGTCCTGGCGACGGTGGCGGCGCAGGGCGTAGCCAACGGCGGCGATCACCAGCACCGCGGTGGCACCGATCAGCCACGGATTGCCCAGGACGCCACCAAGGGCTCCGAGCGCTCCGCCGGCGATGAGCGCCGGTCCGGCGCAGCACAGCAGCGGCAGCACCCCGATGCCCACCAGGCCGAGGATCCCGGCCACGGACGGGCTCGTGCGCTTGGTCGCCATCAGGCCGGCACCTGCGGGGCCTCGGCGGCGGTGATGCGTACGCAGTCGGCCAGGGCGGCGGCGTTGTCGGCGGCCAACGAACGCGCCAGCATCACCAGATCGGCCACCCGCGGGTCGGCCACCTTGTAATGAGCGAACCGGCCCTCTCGGCGGACCTGGACGTAGCCGCAGTCCGACAGGCACGCCAGGTGACTGGAAACCCGGCTCTGCGCCAGCCCGAGATGGGTGACGCACTCGGTCACGGTGTGCTCGGTGCTCACCAGGAACTCCAGAAGCCGCAGTCGGCCGGGATCACCGAGCGCGCGGAAGAACTTGGCCACCATCTCCACCCCGGTGTCGGTTTCGGGCAGGAACGCCAGCCGGGGATCGGTGCGGCAGGTCACGCGGTCTCCCTTCACATCCTAGAAAATTAGCGTATCCGTATTAGCGGATATGAGGAAGTATAGTCACATTCGACTACCCGAGAGCAACGGTCGGCGGGGCCCGTCCCGCAGGACCGCCGACGAAAGGCGAGACGCCCCATGGGCTATGACTTGGCGATCATCGGCTCCGGCGGTGCGGCGTTCGCCGCCGCCATCGCCGCCACCACGGCCGGACGCCGTGTGGTGATGATCGAACGGGCCACCATCGGCGGCACGTGCGTCAACGTCGGATGCGTGCCGTCGAAGGCGCTGCTCGCCGCCGCCGACGCCCTCCACGGCGCGTCGACCGCGGCCCGGTTTCCAGGCATCGCCGCCAGCGCCGCACCCGTCGACGGCCCGGCCTTGATGACCGGAAAGGACGCACTGGTCCAGACCCTGCGCGGCGAGAAGTACGTCGACCTCGCCGCCCACTACGGCTGGGACGTCGTCGAGGGCGACGCCCAGTTCGTCGGCGATGCCGGCGGACCGTGCCTCACCGTCGAAACGCCCGGCGGCGCAACGCTGCACGTCGAGGCCGAGCATTATTTGATCGCCACCGGTTCGGCGCCCTGGGCGCCACCCGTCGACGGATTGGCCGACACCGGCTCTCTGACGTCGACCACCGCGATGGACCTAGACCGGCTGCCCGAATCCATGATCGTGCTCGGCGGCGGCTACGTGGGCCTGGAACAGGCGCAGCTCTTCGCCCGCCTGGGCACCGTGGTCACCGTGGTGACGCGATCACCGCTGCTGTCCGCCGAAGAACCCGAGGTCTCCGCGGTGCTGGCGGACGTCTTCGGTGACGAGGACATCCGGGTGCACACCCACACCACCGTGACCGGTGTGCGCCGCGACGAACACGGCTACAGCCTCACCGCCGAACGCGGAACGCAACGGTTGGCGCTGCATGCCGAACAGCTGCTGGTGGCCACCGGGCGCCGCCCGGTCACCGCCGGTCTGAACCTCGACGCGGTCGGGGTCAAGACCGGTCCGCGCGGAGAAGTCCTCGTCGACGACCATCTGCGCTCCACCACCGCACGGATCTGGGCTGCCGGCGACGTGACCGGAGGACCGCAGTTCGTCTACGTCGCCGCGGCCCAGGGCACCCTGGTCGCCGACAACGCGTTCGGCAGGGCCGCCCGCACCCTGGACTACACCGCCCTGCCGCGGGTCGTGTTCACCAGCCCCGCCGTCGCCTCAGTCGGCATGACCGACGCCCAGGCCACCGCCGCCGGCATCCAATGCGACTGCCGCACAATACCTTTGCAGTACGTGACGCGGGCAATCGTCAACCGCGACACCCGCGGGTTGGTCAAACTCGTCGCCGCCGCCGACACCGGTCGGTTACTGGGGGTGCACGTCGTCGCCGAGAACGCCGGAGACGTCATCACCGCCGCCACCTACGCGCTGACCGCGGGGATGACCGTCGAGCAGCTCGCCCACACCTGGGCCCCGTATCTGACCATGGCCGAATCACTCAAACTCGCCGCCCAGGCCTACACCACCGACGTCGCCACCCTGTCCTGCTGCGCCAGCTGACCAACCCCCACCCGCAAGGAGAACCCTGATGACTGTGCCCCCCACCCCCGCCATCGACCACGCAACTACCGCGTTGCCGCCCAGGTGGCAGCGCTGGCTGCCCCGCGCCGCCGCCCTGATGGCGGGTTTCGCCACTTTGTGTTGCCTCGGTGTGACGGCGCTGGTGTCGCTGCTCACCGCCATCGGCGCCACGTTCCTGACTACCGACGCCGCCCTGCGGCCGCTGCTGATCGTCAGCTTGGTGATCACCATCGCCGGTAGCGCGGCCACCTGGCATCGGCACCGCAACCCGCTGCCGCTGCTACTGACCGTGGTCGCCGCGGTGATCATCTTCTTGTCCCTCAACGGCAACGCCCTGTTCGGCCACGCCAGCGCCGGGCACGGCGGCGATCCCATGGGCGACGGCATGGGAGGCCACACCGCCGGCGCCGGCATGCCCGGCGGGGTGGGGGTGTGGATCGGGTTGGCACTGCTGATCATCGCCCAGGTGTGGGACATCTGGCGGCTACGCCAACTCAAACGCCAGAATGCCTGCGCCGCTTGATATCGCATCCCTAGTTTCCGCTATCGCCCTGGAAGGACCAAGCGACATGAACCCCGACATCGCCCAACTCGCCCACCGGCTCAACGACTCACTCGGCGGCGACAACCCCGGCTCGACGCCCTGGATGTTGCGCCCGCTGCTCGACCTCCTCGCCCACGGAGCGCCGGTCACCATCGACCAACTCGCTGACGCCACCGCCACCACCGTCGAGCAGGTGCGCCACGCCTTGACCGCCATGTCCGACACCGAATACGACGAACACGGCCGCATCATCGGCAGCGGCCTCACACTGCGCCCCACCCCGCACCGCTTCGACATCGACGGACGGCAGCTCTACACCTGGTGCGCGCTGGACACGCTCATCTTCCCCGGCATCCTCGGCCGAACCGCCCACGTCACCTCGCCATGTCACAGCACTGGGCAACCCGTGCACCTCACCATCGACACCCACGGAATCACCAACGTCGAACCCGCGACCGCCGTGGTCTCGATCGTCATCCCGGACCATCCCGCCTCGATTCGGGCCGCGTTTTGCCACCACGTGCACTTCTTCGCCACCCGGGAGGCCGCTGAGCCATGGCTGGCCGAGAACCCCGCGGCCACCGTCGTTTCCGTGGCTGACGCTTACCAACTCGGCCGCCCCCTGACCCAGTCCCTCCTGAAAGGCACCTCCCCGTCACGCTGCACCCAGGTGGGACGATGACTGCCCGGTTCGATGTGATCGTGATCGGCGCCGGCATGGCCGGAATCGCTGCGGCCAACAAGTGCGGAGCCCAGGGCTGGCGCGTGGCGATCGTGGATTCGTTGCCATACGGCGGCACCTGCGCGTTGCGTGGATGCGACCCGAAGAAGATCTTGCGTCGTGGTGCCGAAATCATCGACGCGTCCCGCTTGATGCGCGGCAAGGGGATCGACGAAGGCCAGATCCGCATCAACTGGACTGATCTGATGCGCCACAAACGGGGCTTCACCGATCCCGCACCAGCGAACATGGAAAACGACCTGCGCCGCCACGGCGTCCAGACACTGCATGGTCAGGCCCGGTTCGTCGATGCCCATCAGATCAGCGTCGGAGACGACGTCCATCACACAGAGCGGTTCTTGGTGGCGACCGGAGCGCGACCCCGGCCGCTGCAGTTCGACGGTCACGAACACCTCATCGACAGCACCCAGTTCCTCGATCTGGAGGACTTGCCACCGCGAATCGTGTTCGTGGGCGGCGGATACATTTCCTTCGAGTTCGCCCACATCGCCGCCCGCGCGGGTAGCCACCCGATCATCCTCGATCACGGTCCGCGCCCACTCAAGGGATTCGACCCCGATCTGGTCGACCTGCTGATCGGGCGCGGCGCGGCGGCCGGCGTGGACGTGCGCGCCTCTACGACGGTCACCGCCGTACGCGCGACGGCCACCGGATACCAGGTTCAGGTCAACCAGGACGGGACCGACGCCACCATCGATGCCGACGTGGTGGTTCACGGCGCCGGGCGACTTCCCGAGCTGGCCGACCTCGACCTCGACCGTGCCGGCATCGCATGGTCCGAGCGAGGAATCCGTGTGCAGCCGCACCTGCAGAGCACCACCCAGCCCGGTGTCTACGCCGCCGGTGACGCCGCAGACACCGCCGGCCCGCCGTTGACGCCGGTGGCCGTGATCGAAGGCAAGGTGGCCGCCTCCAACATGCTCAAGGCTGCCAGCACCGTCCCGGACTACACGGGTATCCCCTCCGCGGTGTTCACCATCCCCGAACTAGCACGCGTCGGGTTGCTCGAGGCAGAAGCACGTGACCAAGGATTGAACATCGACGTCCGCTACAGCGACGCCAGCACCTGGTATTCGAGCTACCGCATCGGAGAAGGGACCGCCGCTGCCAAGATCCTGGTCAACAAGGACGACGACCGCATCGTGGGCGCCCACCTGCTCGGACCGGACTACACCGAACACGCCAACACCATTGCCGTGGCCATCAAGCTCGGTCTAACCACACGCCAGCTCAAGACCACCACCGCGGCCTACCCCACTTTGGGATCCGATCTCGGCTCCATGCTCTAAGGACGCCACCTCGTCGACCCCATGCCGGAACCGAAGACAACGCGCAATACCTCAGTGCAGTCTCGATTCTAGAGAAACGAGACGGCCCTACGTGGTCCACGCTGCGGTGGGATAACGCCAGGTCGCGGCGTCTCCTTTCTTGTCTCACACGGCGTGTCTCACATCCTCGATGTCGGAGGGCAATGAGACGGTAGCGGTGTGACAGCGATTCTCGGGTACGCGCGGGTCAGCACGCTGGGTCAGGACCTCGATGCGCAGCTCGCCGCGCTCGCCGCCCAAGGCGTCGAATCCGGCCGAATTTTTACCGACAAGCTGTCGGGTACGGTGAACACCGTTCGGCCGGGCCTGGCGGCCCTGCTGCATTACGCCCGCGAGGGCGACACTGTGGTGGTCACCGCCATCGATCGGCTGGGTCGATCCGTCGCGGAAGTAACCCGCACCATCGCGGATTTGGGTGAGCGCCGAATTCTGTTGCGCGCCTTACGTGAAAGTGTGGACACCGGCACACCAACAGGGCGTGCGGTGGCCACCATCATGGCGACGCTGGCTGAGCTCGAACTCGAACTGGGGCGTGAGCGCCGCGCCGCCTCGCGCGACTCCCGGCGAGCCCGCCAACTGCCGGCTACCAAGCCGGCCAAACTGACCCCTGAACGTCAAGAACAGCTGCGCCGCCTCGCCGGCACGGGCGAACCCGTACCCGAACTTGCCCAAGCGTTCGGAATCAGCCGGGCGACGGCCTACCGCTACCTGGCCAAACTCAGTTCCCAGTCAGGAGTCGCGTGATGACCGCCGACGATTTGCACCCCTCCACTCACCTGCGGGCCGCAGCGTGGGTCCCCGATGACGTCGAAGATCGGGCCGTGGGAAGAAGCCATCACCCTGGCCGCCGACTGGATTTGGGAACGCAGTCGCGAGGAGGATCTAGCGCCGCTGCTGGTGAGCAACGCGCAGAACGCGGCGAGCTTTGGTTATGCCGACCTCGACGAGATCATCCGAGCGGGGGGTCACGCCACACCGCAGAGCCGTAGCCGACCCGATCGCGGTCCGGTACTGACGTTCGTGCCAGACGAACGGTCGTTGCACTTCGCGATGGGCTTGGCTCGGGGCTATTCGCTTGCTGTCGTCGAGGGCTCCACGTCCTTAGCCGAATGGGCTGCTGGCGCGGCCGCAATCAACCTGCTGACCGGACAGGTCACAACGTCCCAAGTCGACGATGATGTCCGCAAAGACCTTGACTCCGTCATCTTCTACGGCGGTCGTAACGGCTGGACAGGGGTAGATGAAAAGGCGCAGGTGCGACGGTTTCTGAGCGATCACATCGGCGGCGGCCGACTGACTCCCGATCAGGCCGCTGCGTATGCCTTGTCGTCGCAGTCGGTGTCCGACCGCGGAGCCAAGCGCCTGCGCGAGCTGCTCAGCCGCAATCGGTGATCACCATGCTTAAGTGCGTCTAAAACCGTCATTTTATACACACACCACGTGACGTTCGCTGAATTGCTCGATGTTGCCTATAGGCGACATGAGCTGCGGAAACTCGCGGGTTTGAATGTGGCTGTGGCTGTGGCTGGATGTCTGTCGATCGCGATACGGTCGTTTCATGACGATGGGGTATCGGCGGCCCCACCGCACCGGGGTGGCCGTCGCAGCGACCGCGCTAGTGATCGCCGCTGGTGCAGCGGTGACCAGCGGCCTGGCGCTGGTGCGCCCCATCGCCCCGGCTCAGCACACGGTCAACGTGGTTGCACCCCCGCCAGCCGCTCACAGCAGCAGCGAGACGCAAGCCGCGAAGGCTACGGCATGTGCTGCGTGGGATCGGGCCGCACGGTCGACGGCGTTGGCGAGCAAGTCCAGCGCCGAGGCGCTGGAGCAGAGCTGGACAAGCCCAGAGAGTCTCGCCGCATTGGCCACGGAGAAACGCACTGGTGTGGCTGCGGTCTCGTATCTGCGTACGCAGCTGTCTGACGCCACACCAGCTTCAACGGCGATACCGCTGCATGAGTGGATGTCGGCCAACATCGACATGCTCCACGCGCTGAACATGCGGCATTGGGACGACGCCGATCGCCAACTAAAACGCGGCAACGATCTGACGGATGTCCTCACGTCTGAGTGCGGGTTGCGCTGATGGCGGCCGTCGGGAGTTCTGCCGGTTCGTATGGGCGGCTGATCGTCACACCGGACATGGAACCGCCCGACGCCTCGCACTGGGACGCCCAGGAGCAGGCCTACCGGGCCAGCGCGACGGCATGGGACGGCATCCACCAGAAGATCGTCACCGACAACGCAGCGTTCCGAGATGCCGCTGACTCTCGGGGCTTCGACGAGGCGCACCGGGCGGGTGCGGTGTTGGCCGAGGAGGCCAAGACGATCGCCGAGTGGCACGACAAAGTGGCCAACAAGTGCGCCGACATCGCCACCGTGTTGCGTGACACGCGCGCCGGTCAGGAGCAGCTGATCCGCGAGGCCGATCCCAAGATCGCCGCCGCGAAGCTGCCCGGCGAAGCCGAAGCGCTCGTAGCTCAGTATCACGGCATGGCCAGGTATCAGACCGAGGCAGGCGTTACGGCCGCGATGGCCGCGCACACCTCGTTCAAGAAGAGCAGCGAAAACGTCAGAGCGCTAGACCTTTTGACCAAGTGGGGCGATGTACCCGCTGCACCTCCCGCGCAGCCCCTCGACAACCCATCGCCCGGTATCGAACAGGACGAAGACCCTCGCCGCTATACCGAGAAGCCGAAAGCCGGGGCCGACGCACCCGAGCCTGTGGCAGACGCACCAACAGACAAAGCCGGTACCTCCGTCACGCAACCGGGGGTGTCCCCTGGCGCCGACGCGGGGACGGGCAAAGCGGATGTTGGCGATGAGGGACTCGCGACGTCGAGTCCGGTCACTCAGCCGGGGATGACTCCTGCGCCGCGGCCGGCGGCGGCGTCGCCGCTCGGCGGCGGTGCGCCGTCGATGAGCGGATTGGGCAGTGGTGGCGGTGGGATGGGTTCCGGTGGCGGGATTCCGAAGATGCCCGGCGGTCTGGGAAGCGGCGGCATGCCGGGGACGGGCTCTAATCCTCTGAGCGGCGTAGGCCAAATGCCCGGCGCGGGAAGCGGATTGCCGAATGCTGGTGGCCTCCCTACGGCATCGAACGCGGGGGGCGCGTCGCCGTTGTCGGCATTCAATCAGGGAGCAGCAGCGACGGCGGGCATGGGCGGCGGGATACCACCTGCGCCGCCGCCGGCACCGGCGAGCCCGTCGCCGGCTCCGTCGGCCGGTGGGCATGCGGCACCGGCCGCAGCCGCCCCCGGCGGGGGTGTGTCGCCGGCCGCGGCGCAGCCCGGTGTGGTGGCCCCCGCCGCCCCTGCCTCCGCACCTACCGGTGTAGGTGTGGGGGCCGGTGGGGGTGCGCCGATGATGCTGCCGCCCGGTTCGATGGGACCGCCAGCCGCAGCCATTCCACCCCCTGCGGCGACCGTGCCCGCGGGCACGGTCGGTTCGACGAACACAGCCCCGGCGGCGCCCACGTCGGCCGCAGCGGGCGCGGCCGCCGGCCCGACACTGATCCCGGCCAGCGTGGTCGCTGCGGGCCAGACCGCGGCCGCCCAGGAGCGCCGCGAGTCCGCCGACGCCGCGGCGGCCAGGGAGTTGGTCTCGAAGCTTCAGCACGCCGCTTACCTGGCGGGCAGCCCCATGACGGGGTGGGCGGTCGGGGTGTTCCGCTCCCCGAGCGGCACCGAGATCGTGATCACCACCAACGACGGAGCCGGTTACATCCCGGCGGGCGTGTTCGTTCCGCGCTCCGTGCGGGTGTTGGCCACAGATCCTCTGGTAGACAACGACTTCCGGCAGTTGTGGTTCGGTTGGGCCGATCCCGCCCAGATCCTCGTCGAGTACGCCCAGCTGCGCGCCCAGTGGGGCTGGCGACTGGTCGCCGCTGCGAGCACGCTCCCGACGCCCGCACTGAGGGACGCGGGGGTCGAGCATCCGCCTGCATGCACGCGGGAAACCAACCCGCTGCTGCAGCCCGGTGTCCAGGTACCCGCCCCGGTGCTCGACGACATGCACGCGCATCGGCTGGCGCTGCTGTGGCCCGAGATGTACCCGCGGCTGCTGCGCATCATGGACGCCGACCCGATTTATCAGGACCGGATCGTCTCCGCGGTGACCGCGGCGCTGATCCGTGCGGCAACGTCGCAGGCCCAGCCTGTCGATATTCCCGACGCGGTGCGCCACATCTGGGAGATTCGCGGCGGTGACCGCGAGCCCACCACGCAGCAATGGGCTAAGTACAACGCGGAAGCCCAGATCTTCAACGGCACCACTGCCATGACCCGGCCCGCGTTCATGACCGGCGGGGCCGGCCATCCCCGCGATTACAGCGAAGATCTGGCTGTCTACCGGGCGCACTGGCTGGTTGCGCGTACCGCCGAACACATCGGCGGCTGGGCGGCCCGTCCGCTGCCGCTACCCGACATGTGTTATGGCGCAGTTCTTTCCGGCGATACTGAGTTGTCCGACATGATCGTCAGGGCCTTGGTGAGCGTCGAAGAGGACCTCCACTACGAGGCTCCTCGGTGACCACACCGGAGGGCGCGGACGGCGCAGCCTGGAGGGTCGAGCTGGAACGCTGGCACGCCGAGTTGGCCAACACCATCTACCAAGCCTCCCTGTGGGCGCGGGAGTTCCACGTGCGTACCGGGGATCGACTCCGGGGCGATAGCTCGGCACCACCGAGCTATCCGCTGCTCGGGTACGCCGAACGGCTGGAGACGATCGGCGCAACGCTGAAGATGGTGTGCGCGAACGCATCTTTGAACCCTCCGATACCGAGGTGGGATCGCGCGACGCTGAGCGCACCGTCGCCGATCCGGGTACCGGGCCGCGACCCCGATTGGCGAGACGCCGACTACTTCGAGGGCGGCCGATATCTTCTCCTCATCCGCCCAAGCGCTCCGACTTCCGATATTGTTACCGCGCAACAGCATTGGCGCACTGCACTCGGATTCGCCGCACCGTCGGTGCTCGAAAGCCATCTGGGGATACCGCAGCTCGCCGTGTACGCGGAGCAGGCCCAGGGACTGTTCGACATCGCCCATGACACGATTCGTGCGGCTTTCCGGGACAGCGTGGCCGCCACCTACGGCCGGATATGGGCGACGTGGCCCACTTCGGAAGACAGCGAGCGGCCTCTGCTGATGTGGTTGAGAGAGCTTGCGCAGTTCGGCTGTCCGGTCGACGAATGCGAAGCGGTTCTCCGCGATATCGAGGCGGTCGATCCTCAGGCCGTGGCGCGCTGCCGCGAGGCCGGCGCATGGTGGCGACTGGACGCAGGCTGACCGCCGCCGCCTCAGTCGAGTTCGAGGCCGTATCCCTGGTCTCTGGTTCGTTCTCGTCCACGGTCGCGGTGGGGTGGGTTGAGGATGCGCCAGCTGCGATCGGCGGCGGCGCGGTGACTGTCCGCGAGTGCCGCTAGTGCGGGGTCGGCGACATCCGGTGTGGGGCGGGCGTTTTCAGACCAGGGTAGGGCGAGTCCGTCGAGGAGCCGGCGGCCGGGGCCGGGCTCGCCGCTGTCGATGAGCAGGAGCCGGCCGCGGGCGGGGACCAGGGCGGTGGCCACCGCCGCGAGATGCGCCGGGTCGGCGGCCGCGGCGTCCTCGACGACGACGACCTCCCTCGGCGATGGGGGATGGGCGGTCAGGCGTTCGGCGAACTGGTCGAGGCGACGTTGGTCGGGACGGGAGGGTGCGGCGGCGATCTGGACGTAGCGCCGGTCGGTGCCGGCGGCGGCCTGGCGCACGGTGTCGGCGAGGTCGGGGGTGTAGCGGTCGGCGGCCAGTGTGGTCACGACGTAGGGAGCCGAGAGCGCCACGGCCACCGGGTCGCTGCGCTGCTGCGAGGAGGGCAGGGGGGTGCCGTAGCGGTGGGTGGCGGCCAGGACCTCGACGAGCGCCCGGTCCGAGGCGTGCGCGCTGCGGTCGTGGGCGGCGTGGCGGTCGATGCGGTGCTCGCGGCGCAGCCGCGCGGTCACGGTGCGGTGGTGGCGGCGCAGGTCGGCCACCTGGTCGGGAAGTCGGTCCTCGTCGGCCGCGGCGGCGGTGATGGTGGCGGCGCGGTCGTCGCGGCCCAGGACGCTGCGCAGTGCGGTCGCGGCCTGCGCCGGGGTGCCGCGGCGTGCGGTGTGGACACCCGTGGCGATGGGGTCGGCGTGTTCGTGGTCGGCTTCCCCGGCTCGGGTGTCGTAGAGGCGCACGGTGTTGGTGTGCCGGCCGCGGGTCAGACCGACGTAGGCGATCGAGCGGGTCGCGGCCTCGGCCGAGAGCAGGGTGTGGCAGGTGTCGGCGGTGACGCCCTGGGCGGCGTGCACGGTCACCGCGTACCCCAGATGGGTGTACTGGCGCAGGTAGTCCCCGGATAGGACCGCGACCGCCCTGTCGTCGAGACGCCGCGCCGCGATCCGCCCCGCGTCGGGGTCGACGGCGAGGACCTCCCAGCGTTGGCCGTTGCGAATCGGATCGGCGTCGGCACCACGGTCGGTGCGGGTGGGGATGTCGGTGGTGTTCTGGCGGGTGATCACCACGTCGCCGGCCGCGACGCGGTGCCCGCGCGCGGCGGCCACGGTGGGCGCATCGTCGCTGATCCGTTCGGAGTGGATGCGGATGTTGAGGGCATCGGCCATCTCCCACCGATCGGCGATGAGCAGACCGTCACGGCCGGCGGCGACGTCGGCCGTCCAGGCCGCTACGGCGTCATCGGCCATGGTGACCTGATCCCCGATGTGCAGCCGATCGTGGCGGCGGTACCAGCCCACCGCGCGGCGCAACGCCGCCGGCCCACCGTCGCGGACCGCCAGTGAGGCGTTGCGCTCGTCGTGGTCGTGCATCCGCCACACCTGCGACAGGCGTTGCGCCCACGGCAGATCGGTGACCAGTTGGGCGAAGGTGCCGCCGCGTTGCGCGACCGGTGCGAGCTGGTGCTCGTCACCGACCAACACGACCTTCGTTCCGGCGGCGGTGGCCCTCTCCAGCAACCGGCGCAGGTGTTGGGTGCCGACCATGCCGGCCTCGTCGACGACGACCACGGTGTCGGCGTCGAGGACCTCTTGGCCGCGCTCGAGGCGGCCCAACAACGCGTCCAGGGTGGCCCCGTGATCGCCCGCCTGCTCGCGCACCGCCACGTCGACCGCACGCCCGGTGGGAGCGGCCACCAGAACGCGTTTCCCGGCGTCGTGTGCGGCGGCGCGCAGCGCTCGCAGTGAGTGGGTTTTTCCGGCCCCTGCGGGGGCGCTGAGGGGCTGTACGAGCCGTTCTGAGGTCGCGATGGCTGTGACGGCGCGGGCCTGATCCGGCGACAGCCCAGCGGTGTCCACAGACGGCAGAACCGCGGCGCTGTGGCGGCGGCCCATCACCTCGATGATGGCGCGTTCTTCGGCGACCAGATCGGCGGCGGTGTAGCGGATCGACCCCTCCCGTTGGTGGGCGGCCCGCTCGTCTCCGATGCGCAGTGCCACACCATCGGCGAGGCGCTCGATGACCTCTCGTGGCGACGGTCCATCGGCGTCGTCGACCGGCATCCGCGCGCCGATCGCCTCGATGAGATCCGCGCGTGTGAACGCCGCCTTTCTCAGGCCGTGCGACACCGCGCGACGCACCACCTCCGCGTAGTCCACACCGGCAGCCCGACGCGCATCTCGCGCAGCCTGCTGGACGGTCTCGTCGACCCGAAATGTGCGGGTGTCATCGGCCCATGCGACACGCAGCGACGCCCATGCGACACCTTCGGGTTTCCGTGGCCGTGTGGCCTTCTGCGCGGTCGCCAGCTGCGCAGCCGAAAGCTCGTCGCACTCCACCCGCAGATGCCCGCTGGCCCACTCGCGCAGCTGTGTGGAGCGTGTCGACCACGACCGCAGATCCCCGCGATCGGCCCCGGCGATGTCGGCCATCCCGGTGTGCGGATCGACGTCGTTCCACTCCACGCCGATCGAACGCGTCAGCTCCCGCCGCAGTGTGGCCTGATAGATGATCCCGGCGGCCTTCGCTTCGTGATAGAGACTCGTGCCGTCCAGAGACACCAGCCGCCCATCCGCGCGGGCCTGCCGGTTCGGGACCAACACGTGGGTGTGCAGATGCGGGTCCCCGGCCCGCGAGGTTTCGTGCTGAAAACCCGCCGCCACGATCCCCGGCAACCGCACCAGATCCTTCTCACCCGTGCGCGGATTGTGCACACGGGTGTAGCCCCCGTGTTCGGCCAGATACTCCATCGCCTCGGTGATCGCGAAGGCGTGCGCATCCGCGACCGCTTTAACGGTCACGTCGTTGCCCAAACCACGCATCAACGACACGCTTTTCGGGGCACAGAACGTCAAGTCATAGCCGTGCACACCGGCCCGCTTTTGGAACGCCCGACCACTGGCTCCGCACGGCGATTCCCCGTCGTCCAACCAACGCGTCACGGCGTCCAAATCGGCGTTCTCACCGGCGCGGCCGGCGCCCGTCAAACCCCTCGCCGCGGTCGTGTCCCGGCCGGCGGAAAACCACACCGGAAGCCGCGTCTCGGACTCGCTGTAGTACTCGCCCAAACCCCCACCGGCAGCCCGCGATTCGAGTGCCGCCGCGGCCGCCGAACGCGCGGTGTCGACGTAGTACGCCACCGACCACGCCCCGAGCTTGGCGATCGTCAACACCGAACCCTCACGCCTCCCGCCAACGCGACCACCACCGACCTCGCGGGAGCGCGCCCACGGCGCGCTCCCGCCCAGCCTCGCACACATTGTGCAAATATGCCATATCGTTACGGTGGTAGAGCAGTACTGAGGGTCAGGGGTGGGTTGTGAGAGCGCAGCGGAGATGCGATGAGCGGGCGAAGATGGAACAGCGAGAGGGTGGGGAGAGAAGCGGGAGGCAGTGCGGAAGACGTGAGTGAGAAGCGACGAAGAGGGCGCTGGTGCGGGTGCTGAGAGTCGCGTCTGGCCGCAACGTCAGCGCGCCGGTTCGCAACCACTAGGTGCGTCGTCGAACCGGAACGTTCAACGGTGCGCGCTCCATCGCGTCTCCGCGGACGGCGCGGTGGTCTTCTGCGAGTCGGTTCATCGCGCCGCCGTGCCGTGTCTGGACCGCCAGCCGGATGTCGCGCCGCGACGACGCGGCGGGCGTGCTGCTGGTCTGGTCCTCACGGCTGAGTTGGGCGCGCTCGGTGAGCACTCGGCGGATCTCTTCTCGGGCGGCGGTGATCCGGGCTCGCGCTGCGTCGGTGAGCACCACTGGGCGCGGCGTCTGGTCGATGCTGGCGGCGGCGCAGCCGCCGGCCTTTGTCGGGGCCGTGTCGGGGGATGTCCAGGACAGCCGTCGCAACCGGCTGGCGAGGAACGCGCCGGGGTTGGCGATGTGGTCGGGCCAGGTCGTTCCTCGGGCGCGCATGTCGGCGTTGAGGGCGTCGTTGACCGCACGCGCGGACCACACCGCGGGGTCGATGCCGACGCTGGTGAGTGCATCGCAGATGGCACCGATGTGGGCGCGGTCGAGACCGTGGGTGAGCGCGACCAGTCCAGCGGCCAGTTTCTGGGTGGCCAGCGGTCGCGCGGTAGCGCGCCGCGGCCGTGCTTGTCGCGTTTTGTCGCAGCTTCGGATGGCGGGCGCGCTCGCGCGCCCGCTTGGTGAGTAATTCCCTACGGGAGAAGAACAACCAACACCGCCTGACGGCGGTAGGTGGAAATCATGCACAAGCGGTGGCGTCACTGGACGTACTTCGCGACGCGGCACCAGGTGGTACACCGAGGGTCTGCGGCCGACACTGGGAGTGCTTGTCGAACCGTGGCCCCGCTGCGCCTCCACGGCCCATCTGGAGACCCTCAGCACGCGCCACGCGGCGGTCACGGTGCGCACGTCACACCCCACCCTGTCGGCGATTGTCGCGCGGGTGACCGCGACGTGGCGGCCGGTGCCGTGATCGGCGTGCTCGGCCATCACAGCGGCGATCGACAACAACGTGGCCGTGGTGATCGACACCCGCGCCTCAGCGCACAGCGCGCCGAACGCCGGGGAGTGCACCCACCGCGACAACCCGTCGAGCCAGCCCGCGCGACTGGTCCACATCGGCGCAGACGGTGCGCAAGAGCCCGCGCGCGTCACCCACTCACGGCGACGCTCATGCGCCAGTGCCCGCACCACATGAGGGCTGGGAGCAGCAGGGGCTACAGCAGCGCCGAGCGGCGTCGGCCAAGCACTGTCCGCCCGACGTACGCGGGCGTTCAAAAGGTCACGGTTTGCGCACCGATCGCGCGCCGAATCTGGTGCAGCTTCGAGGCGTGCGCTACCGTGAGACTTGCCTATCAAGCAAAGTCCCTTCGGGGATATCGGGTGCGGACCCGGAACCGAGCGCCAACTCGGTTCGAACCCCCGACAGGGGCCCCGCTAACGCGGGGCCTTCGTCATGTCAGCGGGGTAATCCGCACACCAGCTATTCAGATGTCACGTATGCCAAGACCCCCTAGCTCGTCCAGCAAGGTCTGAGGCCTTTGGCGGGTGAATCACATCGCCAGCGGCAGAACCTCCTTGTCGAGTTCGCGAACAGCCTCGGGCCGCCCGACCGCGATAGCGAGCAGGTCGGCCGAAAGCTGGCTGACGCTTGTGCCGCGTTCGGCGGCCATTTCACGAAGCCGGGCGTAGACGGATGCGTCAGCGCGAACCTTGATCTGCTCACGCGGACCTTTGTGCGGTTGGGCCATGGCCCTGATCCTTACGCAAAAAGGTCCATGTACCTGGTACCGACACGCGCACATCCCGTCCCTCCTTTCACACGGCTACCGTTCGAGTGGTGATCGACACACTGGAACTGGAGGCGGCCATCGCGACGGTGTACGCGGCCCAGCTGCCGATCCCGGTCTGGTGGCCGGCCGAAGCGCGGGCGGCGTTCATCGAGGAGTACGCCAGCGAGGCGGCGTGCCTGGTGCTCTCAGAGTTGGACGCGATCAACGACCGGATGAGCGACTGGACGGCCCGATCACAAGTCAGCGGCGCGGACGAGTCCACGATGATCGCCTCGGCGCAACAGGTTCTGCTCGATGAGGCCTGCAGCGAAGTGCAGTACGACCTGACCGAGATGATCGCCAGCAGGAGCGCACAGTTGATGGCTGAAGCTGTCTTCGACCACAGCCCGCCTCGCGCGCAGCACCACGTGGTGTGGCCGGTCCAGCGCTGAACGAGCCAGCCCCAGACCGGGCCTACGGCTCGAAGTGGGAGCGGAAGCCTTCGAGCCAGTCCGCCCGCGCGTGGCCGGTGAGATGGCCTGGAACCCATGTCTCGGCGGCGTCGGGGCTGTCTGCGTCGCCGCTGGCCACCCGTTCGTGGGCTTCGAGGTAGCCGGCGACGTGCATGTCATCGGACTGGGAGAAGACGGCTTGGATGGTGTCCAGGTTCGTCGTGAAGTCCCGGTAGGCGGCGCGGCGCTCGGCGTCATCGGTGTAGTCACCGCCGTACCGCTGCAGCCATGCCTGCCAGTGCTCGGTGGAGCCTGGCTTCGGCGGCGGCGAGGGTGTGCTCATCAGGGCCGACTTTAGGCCGCCGCGCCGACGACCAGCGCGGTACAGCGTGGGCCGCCGAGCATGTCCAGGATCGGGGCGCCGGTCGATGCGGGCTCGTAGATCACCGACCGCAACACCCGTTGGAAGGCGAGATCCACTGCCGGGGCGTCTTCCAGGAGCAGATCGAGGAGCTTTTCTGCGGCGGGGGTGTTGAACGGATTGGCTGTCAGCTGCGCGCACAGCGCACGGACCTGGGACGCGAAGTCCCGGACCGCACTCACGTCGTCTTGGACCGTGCCGAGGGTATCCATGCCACCACTGTAAGAGCGTGCGTGCATACATGCAAGCAACTTGCATGTAAACTACTTTTAGACGTGCATGTAGGATGCATGCATGCCCGATTCGGCTGGGGATGCGCTCGACGGCGGTGCGCCCGACGCTGGCGGTAGCGCGCTGCCCTTGCGTAAGCGACAGCAGAAGGTGCCGTTGAACACCTATGTGCGGCCAGGCACCCAGCAGCGCGTGGAGGTGTTGAAGGACCGCGGGTACGCGGTCACCGACATCGTGGATGCGGCGCTCAACGAGTTCTTGGACCGTGCCGGGGTGCCCCCGTCCGAGTAGCTCGCCCCCGGAGCCTGGCCAGCACGTTCCCCGCCCGGCTTCCTCGTACTGGCCCGTTTGCGCGGTGGGTGGCGGCTGTCCAGGCTCGACCGCAGGTCGACCGCGCAGCGGCGGTTACCGGCCTTGACGACCACCACCCACCGTTTCGCCACAATCGAGGCCGAGGAAGCCCGCTCCCCTCCCCGTATGCGGCGGTGGGCGCTCACGGTCGTCGCGCGGACGTGATGATCGTGGCTACCGCTTCGATGCCCACGCCGACGATGGCGCCGATCGCTCGGCCGACTTCGCCGATGGTGACCTTGCAGTCGGGAATGCGGGCCAGGTAGCCGGCGAGCACGCAGATCGCCAGACCCAGCACCGTGATGGCCACGACGATGATCGCCACTGCGATCAGGATGGATTCGCTCATTGGGCGTCTCCTGGTTCGGTGGTCAGGAGATGGCTCCTGGAGCTGGCTGTCGTCCCGCTCTCTTCTTGTGCGCTGGCACAGCGTGCTTTACAGGGCACTGGCCGCACCTTTCTCGTCGTGGTTCCGGTACACGGGAAGTACCGGCCCTAGAGCTGGTTTCCGTCGTGTGGCGTGGCGGCAGTTCTAGGTCTCGCCTGAGCAGGTATAGACCTGCGGGGTGCAGCGGCCGATTGCCGAATGCACGGCACCGCGAGAAACGGGTTGTCAGGGGTTGGTGTCACGGCCTCTAATGACCCCTTGGGGGCCGGAATCCCGACAACTCGTGTGGTTACGGTCAGATCACAACAAGAAAA
This sequence comes from uncultured Mycobacterium sp., assembly GCA_964579685.1. GTDB lineage: Bacteria > Actinomycetota > Actinomycetes > Mycobacteriales > Mycobacteriaceae > Mycobacterium. The sequence goes on along the minus strand of CAZOIX010000005.1, from coordinate 1,643 downwards.
ACGCAGGCTGAAGCACGTTCCCGCGCGGGGGCGGGCCTCAGCGGATGAGCTGGAGCGTCGTCGAACGAGAGAATCAAGACAACTTTGCGTCAGCCCTTAGAGGGGGGCGGCGCGCGCCAGCCCTCAAGGCATGCGGTCGTTGCGGTCCGGCTTTGGAATGCCGGCGTTGTCGAGGTAGCGGTTGATGGCCTCGTCGACGGTGTCGGTGATGACGTATCCGCGGGCCTTGATCCATTCGAGCCGCGCGAGGGTTCCCGCGTGCAGCTGTGTGGCGAACGGACTCTTCACCTTGCGGAGACGGGCTTTCAACCGAACCGGCTCGGCCTGCCGGGCCTCCTGCTCACCATCGGGTGGCGTCGCCACGGGCGCGGGCGGGATATCGGTGTTCTGCGGCTCCGGCGCGGCCGGCGCGGTTTCGTCGGCGGTGACCCGTGCGGCTTGGGCGCGTCGCTCTGCGCGCGACAACGGCCGGGTGGAGCCGACCTGCAATCCGGCGGGTTTGGATGCGGCGTTCATGCTGCGTGCCGCCTTGCCGCGATACGCTCTGCGACCTCGCGGTAGGCCACCGCCGCCGTGCTGGTCGGGGCGTGCACATTGACCGGCACGCGTTTGCCCTTGGCCTCCACCACCCGCACCGTGTGCGGGATCTCGCCCAGATAGGCCCCGCCGTCAGACCACTCCCCCCAGTCGGCACGCAGTTGACGACGTACGTCCTTGCTCGCCTTCGGGTTGCCGTCGAAGTCGGCCAGCAGCACGTACCGGATCTCCACGTCTGGGTTGAGCGTCTCTTGAACGTCGAGGATCGAGTTGCCCAGCTCCACCAGGCCGTCAACCTCGTCGGGGCCGGCCTTGAGGACGGCCAACACGTAGTCGGCCGCCGCGAGCGCCGCGGTGGTCAGCTCCCCCAATGCCGGCGGGCAATCCAGGAGCACGAAGTCGTAGCCCTCGATGTCGTCGAGCTGGCGCGCTAGCCGCAACTGGCCGCCCGATCCGAGCCCGGTTCGCTCGAGCTCCTTGAGCGCGAGATGACCGGGCGCGACGTCGATACCGAACTGCGTCGGAACGATGACCTTGGCCAGCGGGACGCGCATCGCCCGGTCCGGGTGCAGAACCTCGTACATGGACGCGTCCTCGGCGTCGAGTTCGATGCCCAACCCCTTGGTGCTGTGCGCCTGCTGATCCATGTCGATCACGAGGATGCGCAGACCCATCGCGGCCAGGTTCGCGCCGAGGTTGATCGTGGTGGTGGTCTTGCCGACGCCACCCTTCTGCAGCGCCACGGCCAGGATTTCGCACTGCTTATCTGCCGAAACGGTCATGACAGGAAGTCTATCAATCTGCATGCAAACATGTCTACATGCATACTTACATGTAAGAAAGCATGTATGTATGCATGTGCTGTGGTCTCGGAACCTGCGGTGGTGTTGCCCCAGGGGAGACTCACGGACGTGTGGCCAGCAGGGTGGTGACCTTGGTGTTGTTGACGATCCACTCTGCGAGGTTGCGGTCGATCATGCGAGTGAGCTTCATGTAGGCCTCGACGCCCTCGGCGGCGGTGAGACGGTTCGGCTGCTGTTGACCCGACCGTTGGCCAGGCAACGGGAATCCGTTGTGCAGGGGTTCGTGGTGGGCGACCCGGTTGC
>CAZOIX010000004.1:0-20797 GCA_964579685.1 uncultured Mycobacterium sp. | reverse complement strand
AGTCGGCTGCGGCGGCGACCGCCAGCGCGGTGGCGGCGCGTCCACGCTCGACCTCGCCCGCCATCCCGGCCAGTGACTGTTGCACCGCCTGGAAAGCGCTGAGGGGACGGCCGAACTGCACCCGGTTGCGGGTGTGGTCAACGGTGAGGTCGACCACGGCGTCCAAAGCGCCGACCAGCTGTACGCATCGGGCCCATGCTCCGCGTCGAGACATCTCGTCGGCGACCGCCGGGTTCAAGGTGCAGAAGCGCTGGGCGGGAAGGTCGAAGGCCACCCGATCCCGCGGTTCCCCGGCGAGGTTTCGGAAAGGAGTGATGTCGAGTTCCGCGGGAGCGGCCACGCTCACGTGCAGCGCGTCGGAGGTGCGGGCGGCCAAAAGCACCGCCTCGGATGCCTGGGTCCAGGGCACATCGGTCGCGGTGGCACGAACCCGGCCCTCGGAGTGCTCGGCGTTTGCGAATGCGACCGTGAGGGGCCCGGTCCCGGGCAGTTCGACCCCGGCTCGCTCTCCGAGCCAGCCTGCGAGTAGGTCGGTTTCGCCGACGCTGACCGCGCCGGCGTGACGCGCCAGCCCATGAAGCACCACCGCGAGTTCGGTCGGCCCGGCCTCCGTCTCCGCTGCGGTCGTGAGCCTGGACAGGCCGGTATCCTCCAGGTTGTGCCACAGCTGGTAGTCGAACCGCTCGTGCAGCCGGGGCGCGCCGAGACGGCGGTCAAGAGAACGCCGACCCAGTCCGTTGACGAGCTGGCGCAGATCGTCGGTCTCGTCGTCGCCCGCAGTCGTCTCGAAGATCCCTCCCCCTAGCGCGTTAATCGCTGTCATCGCAACCCGATCCCTCGCGCGACAACCCCGCGCAACACCTCGTTGGTGCCCCCGCGAAGGGTGTACAGCGACCCGTGCATCCATGCGTCGGTGAGCAGCCCGCGAAGCGTCGGGTCGATGGCGCGGGAGTCGAGCAGGTCGGACACCAGGTTCACAGAGTCCTGCTCGAATCGGGTGCCGAGATCCTTCACCAAAGCGGCTCGCTCCGTTGCAGGCCTGTCCTCGGCGAGGACGCGGGCCACCGACGCCGACAGCTGTCTTAGCGAAATCAGCCGTGCCATCAGGTCGCCGAGCTCACCCAGATCGTGGTGGGACACCGGTGGTTCCGTGGCCAATGCCTGGATCGCGGCGACGATCAGCGGCGCCGTGCTCAGGATCCGCTCGGGGCCGCTGCGCTCGAATGCCAGCTCCGCGGTCACCTGCTGCCAGCCCTCGCCGATCGTGCCCAGCACATCGGAGTTGGGCACGAGCACATCCTCGAAAACCACCTCGTTGAAATGGCATTCGCCGGACAGCAGCGCGATCGGCCGGATCGTCACGCCGGCCGCATGGCACGGCACCAGGAACTGACTGAATCCTCGGTGCCGGTGTTGCGGGTTGTGCGGACTCGTCCGTGCGAAGACGACAATCTGATGGGCAAGGTGTGCACCGCTGGTCCAAACCTTGGTTCCGTTCAGCAGCCAGCCGCCGTCGCATCTGGTGGCCTTCGTCTGCGCCGCGGCAAGATCGGAACCGGCTGTGTGTTCGCTCATGCCCACCGCCGAGTAGAGCCGCCCGGCCGCGATGCGCGGCAGCAGATCGCGGCGCTGCTCCTCGCTGCCGTACTTCAGCAGCCCGGGCCCGAGTTGGCGGTCAGCGGTCCAGTGCGCCGCGACGGGCGCGCCGTGTGCGAGCAATTCCTCGGTGACGACGTAGCGGTGCAAATGAGTCAGTCCCTGCCCGCCGTAGCAACGGGGAATGGTCAGACCCACGAAACCTGCCGCGCCGAGGCGGGCGCTGAAGTCCTCGTCCCAGCACGACAACCAGCAGTCAACCCGCGGCTGCCAGGCGAACCGGTTGCGATCGGCGCGGATGAAATCACGCACAGACTGGCGCAATCGTGCGAGTTCGGGCTCGTTCATACACAATGCATCGAGGGCGCTCACCGTGTGGCGGCCTCTGGGGCAGTGGTGAGGTACAAGTTCGGCGCGAGGTCTTCCTCGAGGGCGCCTCGCCGGTATTCGGCGAATTCGGACACGCCCTTCCCGCAGGGAACCGCCCTGTCGTTCAGGAATCGCAGGAAGCTGTAGCGCATGTCGCGCATCAGAGGAAGTGCCTCCGCCTTGGCGGTGCGGACCGCTATCTCCCGGCTGATGCCGCGGCTTGCACCGGTCACCACCACCAAACGGCCGTGGAGTGTGCCATATCCCGCACCTGTCATTGGCAGCCCGCCTTCCCTTCTTCGGCAGAATGCTATAACTATATAGCTCATTAGGGCGAGCCTTGACGCGGCCGCGGACCGAAGCGAGGGAAACATGACGCAGGTCGTCTCGATAGGTACCTATCTGCCGCCATGGCTGCACGCTGGCCGGCGGGTGAGGGGGCCTGACGAGGATGCGCTGACCATGGCCGTGGCGGCCGGTCGGGCAGCAGATTCGGCAGCGTCGGCAAAACGAGTCGTGATGGTGTCCCGAAACTTTCCGTTGCTGGAGGGCGGCAATGGTGCGGTTCTGCTGGCTGGGTTGTCACTGCCGTCCGACAGTCCGGTGGCAGAGGTGCTCGGCGGTGCGCCCGCTGCGCTGGACCAGATCCTCGCCGCACCGCCGGGAACCCTGATAATCGCCGCGGATGACTCCGATTCCGCGGTCGGCGCGGGGGCGGTGTTGACCGGTGACCGCGGGTCCGGTATGGAACTGGAGCCGGCCGGACGGCAAACCCGCAGCCTGCCCTTGATCGCCCGGGGCGACGACGGGGTCCGGCATGTCTACGTCGACCCGAGACTCCAGCGTGAGATCGGCGTCAAATCGACGCTGGAGAAGCTCGGACTGCCCGGTACCCCGCTGGTTGCTGCAGTGTCCGGGGTCGATGCCGCTCATCTGGGGAACGGATTCGATGTCTCGTCGGCGATAGATCACAACTCGGTGTCGGCCTCGGGCCTGATCCGACTACTCGCAGAGTGCGTGGCGCTGGACAACGATGGCCTGGTGCTGGTGATCGAGCAGGCAACGATCAGTGCTGCGGAGTTGCGATTCGGCAACAGTCCGCCGCGGGTCGCCCGTGATGAGTCGGAAGGACGCGAGCTGCCCGAGCTTCGCACTGCCGAAGGCACTGGTATCCCGATCTCGCTGCCCGCGTATGCGCGCGCGTTCGAGCCGAAGTTGCGTTGGGAGGCAGCGGTGTTCGACGAACGTCCGGGCATCGATTCGGCGCCCCAGTTCCCGCCCCGGGCCCGGGTCGACGACCTTGGCACGCTGGCCACCCGCTACCGGCTGACCCCCCTTCCGCGTACCGGCACCGTCTACACCCACACCACCATTCACTTCCCGGTGCCCGACCTGCCCAGCCCCTACTCTCTGGCAGTGGTACAACTCGAGGACGTCCCGGTGCGCGTGCTCCTGAAGGTCACCGGCGTACCGGCCGGCGAGACAGCAGTCGGGCAGTTCGGCTCGGTGGTCTTGCGGAGACTGGCCGATCGTTCCGGGATTCCGGACTACGGCTACGCATTCTGGCCGGGCCGCACAACTCAAGGAGTGCACGCATGAGGAAAGTGGCGATCGTCGGCGCTGGGATGACGCCGTTTGCAGAGCATTTCGGTCTCGGTATCAAGGATCTGCTACCCATGGCCTATGCCGAAGCGGTTGCCCATGTCGACAAGGGCATCGAGAAGTCGGCGATCCAGGCGGCGTGGTTCGGAGAACTGACCACCACCGACGGTTACCCGGCGGGCATCCTGGCCGACACCCTCGATCTTGTCGACATCCCGGTCACCCGGGTGGAAAACGCTTGTGCGACAGGCAACGACGCCATCCGCAACGCGGTCTTGGCCATCGCGAGCGGCGTCTACGATGTGGCCCTGGTGGTCGGTGCGGACAAGGTTCGTGAGACGTCGACGAACACCACCTTTTGGGAATGGGCTGGTCTGACACGCGACAACGCCTGGGACTATCCGCTGGGTTTGGTGGCACCGGCGAACTTCGCCCTGCACGTCACGCGCTACTTGCACGAGTCGCCGGCGACCCGGGAACACATGGCAATGATCGCGGTCAAGAATCACTGTCACGCGCTGAAGAATCCGAAGGCGCAGCTCCGGTACGAGATCACAGTCGAGCAAGCGCTGTCGGCCCCGCTCGTCGCCGATCCGTTCGGGCTCTACGACTGCACGCCGCAGAGCGACGGCGCGGCCGCGGTCATCTTGGCCTCGGAGCAGGCGGTCGACCGCTTCACCGACCGGCCGGTGTGGGTGCGCGGGGTGGGCCTCGGGATGGACCGGGTCATGCACCAGCACAAGAAGGACATGACCTCGTTTCCACCTACTGTGCGAGCCGCCAAAGCAGCGATGAGCATGGCCGGAATCACCCCGCAGGACATCGACGTGGCAGAGGTCCACGACTGCTTCACCGGGGTCGAGTTGATCAGCTATGAAGACCTGGGCCTGGTCGATCGTTTCGAGGCATACAAGTTCGTCGAGGCGGGCGACAACTACGTCGGTGGCGCGATGCCGGTAAACCCGAGCGGGGGGCTGAAGGCCAAGGGCCATCCACCGGGCGCGACCGGGGTGGCGCAATGCTACGAGTTGTTCAACCAACTGCGCGGCGCGGCCGAGAACCAGGTCGACGGCGCGCACTGGGCGCTGGCTCACAACATCGGTGGGCCGACTGCGGTCGCTGCGGTCACCATCCTCTCGAGCAAGAAAGATTGACAGGAGCTTTCATGACACCTTCGGAAGCGAACACACTCCCCGGTTACGAGCGATTCGCACCGTCCCTGCTCGTACAGAAGGTCGGGGCGGTGCACGTCGTGAGTATCAACCGTCCTGACGCGTTGAACGCGGTGGACGAGTCCGTACACAACGCGCTGGCGGAGGTGTGGCGAGTATTGGCGGCCGACACCCAGGTGCGGGCCGTGGTTATCACCGGTGCGGGCAGGGCCTTCTCGGCGGGCGGTGACATGGTGATGTTCGGCCGGCTGATCGAGGACGCCGACGCGCGGGCCTACCAGATCGCCGAGGCCAGGACGGTGTTCATGGAAGTGATCAACTTCGGCAAGCCGCTGGTGTCGGCGGTCAACGGGCCTGCGGTCGGACTCGGCTGTTCGGTGGCGTTGCTCTCCGATCTGCTGGTGATGGGAGAAAGCAGCTATCTCGCCGATCCACACGTTGCGGTCGGGCTTACCGCCGGTGACGGCGGAGCGGCGATGCTCCCGCTGCTCGTCGGCATGATGAAGGCCAAGGAGTATGTCTTGCTCGGTGACAAGATCACCGCGCCGGCCGCCAAGGCGCTCAACCTGGCCACCCGCGTCGTCGCCGATGGCGCCGAACTCGATGAGGCGCTGGCGCTGGGGGAGCGGCTCGCCGCACTGCCCGCGCAGGCGGTGCGCTCATCGAAGATCGCGATGAACATGCACCTGCAACGGGCCGCGCTCGGAGTGCTCGATTATGCACTGGCGGAGGAGTACACGTCGTTCTCCACCGCGGAGTTCAAGGAACGGGTCGCGACGTTCCGGGCTCGCTCCGCGCAACAGTGAGGCACGCGTGGTCCGGCTCATTCGAGCAGGTCGACGACCGTTGACAACTCCGACCCGGCAAGGACGTATTCTTCGGCCTTCTCCAGGTGGCGCTGCCACAGATCGCCGGCCTGCTCGGCTTCGCCGGCCTTGATGAGATCCAGGATCATTCGGTGGGTCTTGGACGACCGGCGGGCTGCCCGCTCGGCGCGGGGTCCGACGGTGGGCTGCAGGGATTCGTTGGCCTTCTCGATGATGTGGTGGAGCATTTCGCTGACGATCTGCAGGGTCTTGATCTTCGAGAGTCGCGCGATGGCCGCGTGAAACTCGGTGAGTTCCAGGACAGCCTCTGCCCCCGGGGCGAGTTGCGCTTCCCGCTCGATGATCTTCTCCAGCCGGTCGATCACCGCAGGGTCGCGGTCCTTGGCGAGCTGGATCACCATCGGCACCTCGAGGGCGATTCTTGCGGCGTAGACGTCTTTAAGGGTGACCCCTTCACTTTCGAGGATCAGCCCCGCGAATCGCGCCAGGGTGGCTCGTTTGGGGCGGGTCACCTGCGCACCGCCGCGGACGCCGCGGCGAATCTGGACCAAGTCCTCGGATTCGAGCACCCGGAAGGCCTCGCGCAGCGTGGGCCGCGAGACACCGAACTGGGTCATGAGTTCCGCTTCCGGCGGCAGCATTGTGCCCTCGGCGATCTCGCCGCGGATAATCATTCGGCGTAGTTCACTAGCAACCCTGTTGGCCATCTTCGGTTCACGCAGACTGGTGACTTCCATGTTGCCCCATCCACCTCTAGATACAACGCCTAACCAATTAACTGTTTACACGTTAGCGGATGGTGCTAGAGAAGCGTTCGCGACGCTCGACTTCAGCCGACGACCAACGGTTGTGCCATCTCTGCGGGCCCGGTGTCGAAGAGCAGTTGTGCGATCGCCGTGTCGAGCTGCCGGGGCGAATTCCACAACGAACCGAGCTGGAATCCCCGCACGATGTAGCGGTGTAGCTGGTGTTCGGCGGTGAGCCCGACTGCTCCGCATACCTGCATGGCGGCGTCGGCCACCACCCGGTGGGCGTCGCTTGCAGCGGATTTCGCTGCCAGTGCGGTCAGCGTGTCGTCGCACCGCCAGGACTCCCGGAGCAACGCGCGTGCACCTTCAAGTTTGGCTGCTGCGTGGGCCAGGCTGTGCCGGGGCGACTGGAAGGAACCGATCGGCACGCCGAACTGCACCCGTACCTTCGTGTGCTCGACGGCGATTACCAACGCAGTGCCGGCCAGCTCGACGATCTCGGTGGCCAGCGCACGGCTGGCGGCCGCCACGGCGCGTTCCCACTGGGCCGATGCTTCAACCAGGCGGCCGCCGAAGGAGCCGTTCACCTTCGTCCAGTGCACCGAAGGATCCATAGTGTCGAGCGGATGCCCGTCCAGGAGATCGGCGGACACCACGCCGACCCAGACTGCCCCGGACGGCTGCGACACCGGAACCGCCAGTTGTCCGCGCAGGTCACCAAAGACAATGCCGTCGACACGGTCGGGGGTCGAGCTGGGACGGCATCCCGCTGTGGCGCTGGGGAGGACGAGCCCGTCTACCGGTTCGCCGATCGCCGAGGCGAGTTCGCCCAGTATCACGCGGTCCAGGCATTCGGTCTGGGCCAGTGCACGCCCCTGAGCGCGAAACAGCAGTTCGCGCGATTCGACAGGGTAGGCCGTCTCGATGTCCATCCATCCGAGTTCGGCGAGTCGAGGGCCGACGGTGACGTGGATGGTTACATCACCCCGTCCGCGGGAGATCTCGTCGAAGAGCCGGAACACCGCCTCCTCGATCATCGGCCATGATTCATCTGTCATCTAGAGCCTCCTTCGCGAGGCATGCCGAGTAGGTGATCGGCCACGATTCCCCGCTGCACCTCGGCGGAACCTCCCATGATGGTCGCCGCCCGCGAATACCACCATTCGGCCCGCATGGTATCCAATTCCCCTGGCGTCAAGTCGCTTTCACCGGCGATCAGCGCCTGGCGCTGGACCTCGAAGATCAAGTCGTTGACCTCCTTCTCGGCCTGAGCGAACAGCAGTTTGTCGATGCTGCTGTCCGGGCCGAGCGCCTCGCCTCGAGCAAGCCTTCGCACCGTGCTCGCCGAGCGGGCTTGAGCTGTGAGCACATTGGTGAAGACCCGGGCGAACCGCTCGCGATCGGTCTGGGTGGACCCGTGTTGCAGCATCTGTTCGCGAAGGCGGCTCAGCAGGGTCAGCAGCTTGGTGACGACTCCGTAGCCGTACATCCCACGCTCGTATTGCATCAGGTACATGGCCACCGCCCAGCCGCCGCCGACCTCGCCGACAAGGCGATCGCGGGGAACACGGACGTCGTCGAAGAACACCTCGGCAAGCTCGCGCCGCCCGCTGGCCAGCGCGATAGGGCGGACCGTCAAGCCAGGTGAGTCGATGTCGACCAGAAGCATGCTCAGTCCGCGGTGTCGGCTCTCCGGTGTGCCGGTACGCGCCAACACCAAGAGGCGGGTTGCGGTGGCGCCCTGGCTGGTCCAGATCTTCTGGCCACGCAGGATGAAGTCACCCGTCGTACCGTCCTCGTCGGCCCGAGTGCGTAGGCTGGCCAGGTCGCTGCCCGACTCGGGCTCCGAGAAACCCTGTCCCCACCACTCGGCGCCAGACAGATAGCGGGGCAGAAACTCCGCGGCGAGCCCGGGCGCAAACTCCGTCAGCGTGGGCCCGAGTGTTTCTAGCGTCCACTGCTGTGCCGGGACGGGGACTGACACCCGGGCCAGTTCCTCGTACAGAACGGCCCGGTGTAGCTCGTTGCCGCCGAGTCCACCGGCGGACGCGGGCCAGCCGTACCGACTCCATCCCGCGTCGTGCAGCCGGGCCAGTACCGCTGCATCGTGCACCAACGCTTCTTCGGTGTTGGTGAACGCCGCGTCGCGCCAGTCGCGCGCCGCATCGAGGTCTGCGAGATACGCCCGAAGGTCGTGTCGGTACAGACCGATATCGGAGGGATATCCGTTTCGGCGTTGCGTAACCTCTGTAGACATCACTTGTCTCCGTCGTTAGGTAGGGGTCCACTCAGGCCGCGCGGAAGGGTGTCCCACAGCCAACTCACGGCCTGTCCGATTTCCCCATATTCCAGACTGACGCCGTTGTTGGCGTGGTACGAATGGGGAGCCTCGGCGAAGCCTTGGATCCGACTCAGCCGGTGTCCGTCGACCCGGATGATCTGACCGGTAAGCCACGAGGATTGCGCGGACTGCAACCAAGCCACCAGTGCCGAGCTGCGGGCCGGGTCCAGGCCCGGGTCGTCGACGCGGTTTCCGAAGAAGCCCTCACTGATCCGGGTGGCGGCCAGTGGCGAGATCGCGTTGGCGGACACCCCGTACCGCCGTGTCTCCATTGCCGTGACAACTGTCAGGTTGGCAATTGCCGCTTTTGCTGCGCCATAGGCACTTTGGCCGATGTTGCCCCACAGGCCGGCGCCGGAGATGGTGTTGACTATGTGCGCATCGATCGGGGCGTCCCGTTTGGCCTGCGCCCGCCAGTAGTCGCACGCGTGCCTAGTCACGGCGAACGTACCTTTGAGGTGGACCGCGATCACGGCATCCCAGTCGGCTTCGGTAGCACCGGCGATCATCGCATCGCGCACGATCCCGGCATTGTTGACAACGCCGGTCAACGTGCCGTACGTCGATATCGCGGTGCTAATCATGTCGGCGACGTCATCCCAGGAGGTCACGGATCCGAGGTGGGCCACCGCCTTGCCGCCTGCCTCTTCGATCTCAGTGACCACTTGCGCCGCCGGTACGTCGCCGCCACCGGTCCCGTCCTTGCCCACTCCCGGGTCGTTGACGACGACCGCGGCGCCTTCGGCGGCCAGCGCCAGGCAGTGCGCCCGACCGATGCCCCGTCCGCCCCCGGTGACCAGGACAACGCGGCCGTCGAGTGCGCTCATCGGTGAATCCCCCTCAATGCTCGAACAATTCGGTGATCAGCCTGGTACGCGTGGCCCAGTCGGTGCCGCGCAGGTCGGCACACCCACGTTCCGTCACGATCAGGTCGATGTTGTGCGCCGGAGTGGAGGTCGGGCGACTCAACCGGATGACCAGTGGTGAGCGCGAGTTGACGGATGTCGGAACTGCGATGATGGACAGGCCTTTTCGACTCATCTGACCGGCGGCGCAGTAGTCCGGATGCCCCCCGATGCCGCCCACGACCTTGTCTCCGAAACCCTCGACATTGATCTGCCCGGCCGGGTCTATCTCGATGGCGGTGTTTACGGCGACGAATGGCCCTCCGCGTGACAACCGACCCACATTGTGGGTGTACTCGATCCCACGCAGGATCGGTCGGCCACGGACCCAGTCGTAGAGCTCCTGGCTGCCGACCAGATAGGTGGCCGACGGGGTGCCCAGGAGCAGGCCCCGGCTGTCGAGGTCGACGACGGCATCGGTGAGCAACCCGGTGTCTATGTGTAACGGCACTTTCGCTCGGCGTAGAAGTGCCGTCCCCAATTGCCCTGGCCCATACTGTAGTCGGGCACCCTCGGGAACGAACCGAAGCACGGCATCGGCTAATTCCTCATGGATCGGCTCCGGTTCGCGCAGACGCACCGATGCGGGACCTTCCGAAGCGTGCGCCACCACATGGACCTGCTGTGCACACAAGGGCGGGAGTGCACACGCATCGGGGACGCGGTCGTCGACAACACCCAGCATCGGAACCCCGGCGTCAACCAGTCCGCGCTGGAACGAGACTTCGGTTCCGAACTGCCACATGGAGTCGTTACTTCCCACCCGGGCGAGGAGTACGTCGGGGCGAAGCGGACCTGACAACAAGGCCGGCCATCCGGCCAGGCTGGTTGGTACGAAAGTCGCTGCGCGACTGGCGATCATCTTCCTTAGACCCCATCCCGGCATTAGGACGATCACCTCGGAGAACGCCTCGGGGTCCAATCCCACCGGCTCGGTCGGTAGCCAGCCAAGCACCAGCCGTACCGATCCGACTTCCCAGGCGGCGGCGCTCAGTGCGGCACCGACCGTGATGCCGTCCTCGAGTTCTCTCGGCGCGCCCGCACCGTCACCGAGCGCGACGGTGGCACCGGGGCGCAGCGTCTGGACGAGCGCTGTGGTCAGCGGAGAACTCACCGGGGCTCTTTCGGCAGACCCAGCACCCGCTCACCGAGGATGTTGCGCTGGATCTCGCTGGTGCCGCCCAGGATTGTTTGCGCCCGGCCCACCAGCATGTGCTTGACCAGCTCATTGGAGGACGGGTCAGTACACGCGTCGGTGCCCAGCACATCGGTGGCCAGATCGCCAAGATCACGTTCGGTTTCGGAGGTCATCAGCTTGAGCACGGAGAATGCCGGCGACGTCAGGTCGCCGTCATCAATGGCGCGCTGCCAGGTGAAGCGAAGCAACCACAGCCGTGCCCACAATCGGGTGAGCTCCCGTGCCAGCGCCGCGTCGAGCGTGCGGTGGCCGCGCGCGGTCTCGACCAGTCGTTCGTGGAGGCGGAACATGGATACCGCCTGTGATCCCAGCGTCAGCCGCTCACGACCCAGCGTCACCAGGGCGATTTCCCAACCCTGCCCGACCCGGCCGACCAGTGCGTCCTCATCGAGGTCCACCCGATCGAAGAAGACCTCGTTGAATTTGCTTTCGCCATCGATTTGCAGGATCGGACGTACGTCGACACCGGGGGCGTCCATCGGCACGATGAACATCGACAGATCCCGATGCTTGTGCGGGCCGGTACGAGCGAGCAGCAGCCCGTAGTGCGCCGCCGCCGCCGCCGAACTCCACACCTTTTGCCCGTCGACACGCCACCCGGTCTCGGTCCGCTCGGCGCCGGTTCGCGCGCCCGCGAGGTCTGAGCCCGCCCCAGGCTCGGAAAACAATTGGCACCAGATATGGTCGCCGAGCCGGATGGGTTCGAGGAACTCCGACCGCTGGTCGTCTGTGGCGAAGGCGATCAGCACCGGTCCGACCAGGTCCGGTCCGGTGATGTTCAGTTGGCGCGGAACCCCGCTGCGTGCGCATTCTTCGGCGAAGATCGCCTGCGCAGGTACCGAGGCCTGTGCGCCGCCGTGCGCGCGCGGCCAATGCAGGCAGGTGTAGCCGTGGTCCGCCAGATATCGATGCCACTGTCGACCCGGCTCGACATCGGATGCGGTTGGGGTGGCGCCGTAGTCGCGCAATCCCAAAGGCTTCGGCGCATCGTGCAGAAAGCGGCGGATTTCTGCACGGAGCTGCTCTCCGTCCTGCATCTGTCTGCACTTCTCCTTTGATGACGAGTGGACAATTCGTGGCGATCGGGCCGTTGAATCGCAGGATGGGGAGGCCTGCGGGCGGGATCCTCAGACGGGGATGGCTCCGGGGGCCAGGGCATGCTCGGCGACGCGGTTCCAGTGCAGCCCTGGGTTGCCGAAGATCACTTCGTCGCTGCGGGCTCGTTTCAGGTACAACCCGGCTGAGTTCTCCCAGGTGTAGCCGACTCCACCGTGGATCTGGACGTTGGCATGTGCGGCATCGCGGAGTGCCTCCGAGCAGACTGCTTTGGCCATGCTGGCCAGCCACCCCGCGTCGCCGCTGTCACTGTCGAGCGCCTGCAGCGCGGCCTGGGAGGCCGACCGGGCGAATTCGAGAGCTACCAGCGCGTCCGCGCACCGATGTTTGATCGCCTGAAAACTGCCGATCGGCCGACCGAACTGTTCGCGGGTGCACGCGTATTCGGTGGCGATCTCCAAAACTCGTTCGCAGGCACCGACCTGTTCGGCCGACAGGATCGCGAGTGCGCGATCGAGGTTGTGCACGATCAGATCCTCTGCGGCAGCGGCCGAGGCAAGACGTTCGGCGGGTGCGGCCGCGAAGGTGATCGTCGCCATCGGCCGGGTCCCGTCGAGCACCTGTTCGCTAGCGACCGAGATCCCAGTGCGCGTGCCGTTGAGCAGGAACAGCCCCAGCCCTTCGTTGAGCGCGGCGGCAACGACGAGAACGTCGGCGGCGGTGCCGTTGAGCACGTGGCGAACCGTCCCGTCGATGTACCACCCACCGTCGGTACAACGGGCAGTCAGCGTCACGGCACCCGGCCGCCACATCCCGCCGTCGCCGGTGAGGGCCGCTGCGGCGGTCCGGCTTCCGTCGGTCAATCCATCGACGACGTCCGCATCGGCACCCGCTTCGACCAGCAGCCCGGTCGCGAATACAGTCGATGCCGTGTACGGCACCGGGGCCAGCAGCCGGCCGAGCTCGTGTGCGACCACGCCGAGAACCGCCGTCCCGTAGCCGGCTCCGCCAAGGTGGGTGGGCAACCCGATGGCGGCTACTCCCACCTGGTTGCACAGGACTTTCCAGAACTCCGCGTCATATCCGCGCTGCGCGCCGGTGTGGTCGAAGGCAACCGCACGCACCCGGTCCTCCGCGGACAGCCGTTCGCAGGCCGAACGGACCGACTGTGCTAATTCGCGATGCTCGGCCGTGGACAGCCTCTCCACCGGATCGTCCCTCCTGCGGTCGTCGTTGCGGGTTTCGCTGCGCGAGCCGACACGAGCGGTCGTTGTGAGCAACGCCAATAATGTATATAACTATATATCGGTTTAACAAGTCGGGTGCACTATTTCGGCATCGCGCGCTGGTCAGCTGAAGGGAAATTTCATGAAGGTGATCGGTTCGATCGAGGAGGCGATCGCCGCTGTCGGCGAGGAACTCGGGGTCGGCGCCTGGAAGGAGATCACGCAACAGCGAATCAACGAATTCGCCGACGTCACCGAGGACCACCAGTGGATTCATGTCGACCCCGACCGGGCGAAGATCGAGAGCCCCTACGGCGCAACGGTTGCGCACGGCTTCCTGACCCTTGCGATGATCCCGGGGCTCAGCAAGGACAACTATCTGGTCACGAACCGGAAAATGGGTATCAATTATGGTCTCAACAGGGTCCGATTCCTCGCCCCGGTGAGCCCCGGCAGCCGTATCCGGGCGCGCTCACAGCTTCTCGACGTGGCGGTGGTTGCACTCGACGCGATCACCCTGACGGTCCGTCACGTCGTCGAGGTACAGGGATCGGACAAACCCGCGGCTGTGGTCGAACTGCTGGTGCGGATCATGTTCGAGGATGGGTCGGCTGCAAGTGGCGGACAATAACGCCGGCGCGTAGCCGCATGAGACCAGGCCAGCGCAGGGGCACTAGCTTGGGACGGTATGGGTCTACCCCGGCGAATACCGGCGGCCAAGGGGCAATCCGGGCAGAAGCGTTCTGAGGCAACGCGCCAGAAGATCTTGGACACCGCTCGTCAGATGTTCGCGGCCGAAGGGTTCGACCGGTCCTCGACCAGGGGCATCGCGGCGGCCGCCGGGGTGAACTCGGCACTGATCTTCCGCTATTTCGGGTCCAAGGCCGGGCTTTACGAGGCCGCCGTGCTGCAGCCATTGGAGGCGTTCGTCAACGAGTTCCTCGACAACTGGGACGACTACCAGCGCGAGCCGCATCCCTCGGTCCAGACCGCTTCGGAGTGGCTCGGCGGGCTCTACGACCTCTTCTGCGAACATCACATCCTGGTGGCGGCGTTGATCAGGCCGGGAACCGCATCGCGATCTGCGGGCGAGGCCGCCGAGGTCTCGTTGTGGATCACCCGGCTGCTGGAGCGGGTGGAAGTCGTCATCGTCACCGAGGCGCAGCGGCGCGGGTGGTCGGGTTTCGATATCGGGATGTCGAATCGGATCGCGCTGGGGATGGCATTCTCCTTCGCCGTCTTGCAGGAGTGGCTTTTCGCCGGCGAGGCCCGTCGACCAGCGCGCGACGAAATCGTCTCGGCCATGGTGTCATTCGTGTTGCGATCGATGTCGAATCCCGGTGGCCGCTACGGGGACTAGTTCGAAGCGGGGTAGCGTATCCCGTGGGCCTCATAGGGACGGAATTGGTTGTGCCGGTGCGAGTTCGGCCACAGCCTCAGCGTGCTCGTCGTTGACGTCCTTGATCACCAACCATGTCAGAACCAGGACCCAAGCAAAGAAGGCCACTGTCGGTAGCCAGAAGCCGACGAGCCCGTTGTAGGCGAATGGGCCGGTCTTGAAGAACAAGATCAGAACAGCCGGTGCCTCGCAGAGCGCGACCCAGATGCTGAAATACCCAGCCCACCTGGGAAACAGCCGACGGCCGCTTTTGTTCACCAGAACGGCCAGCCCGATGGCCACCATCCAGACCATGAAAGGGGCGACGTCGAACAGGAAAAGAAACCAGCCGATATCGTGAAGCATCCGGGTCGACCTCGGTGCTAGGTCATCGGCACGGAACGCGGCGACGGCCCAGATTAGAAAGCACAACACTGCGACCATCAGGCCGGTTCCGATGCACCCCAGCTGGGTGTAGGTGAAGGCCGGGAACCGTGATTCCGTTCGGTGGGTGCGGACCGCGATCGAGGCACCCCACGGGGCCATCAGCGCCACTGCGAAACTGCAGATCACGATGCCGATTCTCATGCTCAGCAGATGATCATTGTAGATGGCGGCAGTGACCTCCCCACTATTGGTTGGGGCGGGGGGCGGAACGAAGTCCATGAATACCACCAGCCCGAGGAAGAACAGCACCACCAGCACCGGTCCCGACCAGGCGGTCAGGAGTTGGCGAGCGCGCATGCTGTCGAGCTGCTCACGACTGATCACCGTGTCGTCCATGTCGCTCCTCTCGGAGGGCGGCGCTTGAAAAAAAGTAATCGGGCGATTACAAAATAGACACGGTCGACGGAGTGGGTCAAGCAGCCGCCCGGAAATCTCGGCCCCGCCGAGCGGGGGGACGGACGGGTGCGATTGTGGGGTATTTGCGAAATATGTTGCGGTATAGGGGAATAGGAACGCCAGGTGTAGCCGCTTGCGGGTGGAAATAGTTTATCTATATAACGTGTTAGCGTTGGAGCTGCTGAGTGGTGGCGGCCCTCCGGTGGAAGCGAGGCCGAATGAGCCAACCCGCACCCTGCGCTGAAGGGCCCGATGTAGTTGGCGCTCCCCGCAGGCACGTTCCCGGCGAGCCCGGGGTCTGGATTCTCATCTTCGGCGACATACTCGTGTTCACGATTCTGTTCGTGGTCTATCTGGATCGCCGTGGCCACGACGAGCTTCTCTTTGCTCAATCCCAAGACACCCTCAATCGCACGCTGGGAGCGGTGAACACCCTTGCTGCTGACCAGCTCGCTGCTGGTGGTGGGCGGCATGCAGGCGTTTCGCAGTGAGGAGCTACGGCGAGTGGCGATGCCGCTGACGATCGCTGGGTTCGCGGTCGGCTGCTGCTTCGTCGTCAACAAGGCCTTCGAATACCGCGAGAAGGTCGCGGCCGGAATCACCCCGAGCGCCAACGAGTTCTACATGTACTACTTCGTGCTGACCGGCCTGCACCTGGCTCATGTGATCGTCGGGTTGGGGGTCCTACTGGTGCTGTCGCGAATCGCCCGGAATCCCGCACCGACACCGACCGGCATCGCGTTCTACGAAGGCGGCGCGTGTTTTTGGCACATGGTCGACCTGCTGTGGATCATCATCTTCCCGCTTCTGTTCCTGGTGCGTTAATCATGAACACGTTGCTGAGGAACCGGGCCGGCATGGCATGGCTCGTACTCGTGGTTCTGACGGCGGTCTCCTGGGCATTGGGAACCGACCACGGTGTCGGCGGGCGTCACATCGGAGCCAGCGTCGTCATCATCGCCGTCGCGGTCTTCAAGATCCGCCTGGTGGCTTTGTACTTCATGGAACTGCGGCAGGCCCCCGCGGCGCTTCACGGGATCTTCGAGGGCTATTGCGTGCTGTTATTCATTGTCTTGACCGGGATGTACCTCCTGGCCTGACGCCCGGGCGGTCGTGTCGACGAGGTCAAACCCTGCGGAGGCGGAGGCGCGACCACAGGCCAGACTGTCTAACGTGTGGCATGATATAGATGATTGAACCAATAAAGTCTGATGCCGACCGGCGGCCGGACCAGGACCGGGAGGGCGTGGTGACTCCGGCGGGGACGGATGAGGGGCCCGACGGCAGGGTTACGGCAAACCGCCGCGTCCGGCTGCCGAAGATGGCCGAACTGGTTGCCAATGCGATCAGGGAGCAGATCGTGCGCGGCGAGTTGCCGGCCGGCGCGATGCTGCCGTCTGAGTCGGTATTGATGGCCGAATTCGGGGTGTCCCGGCCCACCCTGCGTGAGGCCTTCCGGGTGTTGGAAGCCGAATCGCTGCTGGTGATCCAGCGCGGGGTGCACGGAGGCGCACGTGTTCAGCCGCCCGTGCCCGAGGTGGCGGCACGATACGCGGGGCTGTTGCTGCAGTACAAAGGGACACCGCTGATCGACATATACGACCTGCGCACCCTGCTCGAGCCCCCGTGTGTTGCCGAGCTCGCTCGTTCCCACACCGACGAGGACATCGCGCGCCTGCGCGGGCGCATGGACGAGGCCGAACGTGCGGGGGAGCAGCCCGACAAGCAAGTGGCTGTGCACACCGCATTCCACGCCGACCTGGTCGAACTTAGCGGAAATGAAGCGCTTATCCTGCTTCATCAGATCGTCAACGAGATAATCGACGTCGACTATTCGAAGCGGGCGCGGACCCATGGCGGTCAGCCCGAGTGGCAACAGTTCGGTCAGGTGACCATGGAAGTCCATCGCTTGCTCATCGACATGATCGAGGCTGGCGATGTCAACGGAGCCGAGGGTCTATGGCGGCGGCACCTGACCGAGGGCGCCCTCTTTGCGGTCGGAGGTGCCAATCGGTCCCGGGTGCTCGACATCCTTTAGTCGAGATGGGCGCCGGGACTGCCTGCGCTGCCTCAGCTTTCAGGCTTTGCTGCCACGAGCACGGGGGCCATGAAGGTCGATCCCTCGACGGGTCGCAGCTCGACGCGCACGTCCATACCTACCCACAACTCGCCGGGATCGGCCCCGACGAGCATGCCCGACAATCGGATTCCCGGCGCGAACTCCAGTTCGGCGACCCCGACCTGGTAGGGAACCTGCGGACCGGGAACCGACTTGCGGTTGACGGAGATCCAGCTGTACAGCGTGCCCGCCCCCGAAACCTCTTGGAACTCGACAGGTCCACCGCATAGTCGGCATCGCTCTAGAGGGGGTTGCATCCAGGCTCCGCATTCGGTACAGCGGCAGATGGACAGCCGACCGGCCGCGGTGGCCTCCCAGAAGCCTGCGGTGTCTTCGTCGGGGAGCGGCTGCGGCAAGGAGTTCCCGTTATCGGCTTGAACGGTCATGGTGCCTCCGTCCCATAAACGACGGCGCCCCCAAACGGTCCCGCACCGGCGGTGACCAGCGCGATATGGGCGTCCTGGACCTGGCGTTCCCCGGCGTCGCCCCTCAGCTGGGCCACCGCCTCGAAGTGGTGGTTCATTCCATGCAGATAGCCCTCGGAGAGCAGGCCGCCGTGCGGGTTGACCACCACGTCGCTGCCATAAGTTCCGTGACCGGCGGCGAGGAAGGCGCCGGCTTCGCCCTTGTCGCAGAACCCGTAGTCCTCGAGCGTCGCCAGAACGGTGTAGGTGAAGCAGTCGTACATCAGCGCCACGTCGATGTCGGGTGCTTTAAGGCCGGTCCGCTCCCACAATCGCGGCCCCGCGGTGTGTGAGTACATCTCGGTCATGTCCGGCCAGGCCAGCCAGCCCGATCCGCTCAGTGATCCCGCGCCGCCGTAATACCAGATCGGCCGTTGCGGGGTGTCGGCGGCGACTGCCGCGGACGTGATCACCATGGCGACGGCACCGTCGACCTCGTATGCGCAGTCGTTTACCCGGAACGGGTCGCATATCCACCGACTGCCCAGATAGTCCTCCATCGACAACGGAGTGCGAAGCGCGGCATGGGGATTCCGTTGCGCATGCTGGCGCTGGATGATTGCCACCTGGGCGAGGTCCTCTTCGGAGCTGTCGTATTCCGCCTGATAGCGCCGTGCCCAGGTCGCGATGTACTGCGGGGGGACGAGGTAGCCGGCCGGGGCGTCGAACTGCGCCTTACCCCCGATGCGGATCGGGCCCGTCATCGTGCCGAAGCGGTAGCCCGATCGCCCGTTGAGCGACCGGAACACGACGACGGCGCGACACCGCCCGGAGTCCACTGCGGCAACCGCGTCCATGACGACCTGTGCGGCCATGTCGCCGCCGCCTAACAGGGTCGGTGCCCATTCGGCTTCGTTCCGGCCTGCGGCCCACGCAACATCGGTGGACATCGCTGAGTCGTTGTACTGATAGGACGCCCATCCGTCGACGTCGGCCACCGTCAGCCCGGCGTCCGCGATCGCCGCGCGGCAGGCCTCGACAGCCATCGCCTGGGGGGTGCGGTTCGACTGTCGGCTGAACACGGTGCGGCCCGTACCGACGACTGCGCACGTCACCGGTCGGCCACATCCAATGTCGCCCAAACGATCAGACTCATCGCTACAACTCCGCCCTGACGCCGTCAAAGATCCGAAAATAGTCATCTGATTTGACTGTATCGCCGTGAGTTCTGTCAAGAATCTTCGGTTTCCATACCCGGAGAGCCCCGCTATTTCGCCACCGATCCGACAAATCACTTCAATCAGCTTGATGATTTTACCAACCTGCGCGTACGGTGGACGTGTTCCTTACCGGATGACGTGCCAAATGCCGGACGCATCGCGCGCGGTTTTCGGCGATCATCGGCCAATCTCACAGAGGCGGTGTCAGATGAGGCGGGGTGCGATTGTCGGCTGGAAACACGGGGCATTCCCGACCGGGTGGTTTCAGGTGGCGTGGTCGCCCGAGATTGCGCCGGGTGCTGTTGTGTCGCGCCACTATTGGTGTCGGGATCTTGTCGTATGGCGCGGCGAGTCGGGCGATGTCCACGTGATGGAGGCCCGCGAGACACGGCGCGGCGTCCACCTCGGACAAGCGGGTCGGGTGGTCGGCGATGACCTCGAGTGCGCCGTCGACGGCTGGCGTTGGCAGCCCGCCGGGGCGGCCGTGACGCCGGACGGGCGGCGCATCGACGACGAGGGCGCGTTGCGGGTCTTCGAGACCCGCGAGGTGATGGGTCTCGTTCTGGCCTGGTATGACGAGGCTGGCCGCCCGCCGGCATGGGAAGTCGAGGCAGAACCGGAGACCACCTCGCCGGATTACTATCCGGCGTGGCCATATGGCACCGCTCTGGATCCGATGGCCTGCCAGCCGCAGATCATGGCGGAGAACATCGCCGATGCGGTGCACGTTCATTACGCCCACCGGTGGGTCGACATTCCGACATTCACCGCATGGGAAGAACAAGGTCCCATCCTGGTCGTGGGGTACCGCGGCACCTTCAGCAGCCCCCGCGGTCCCGTGGAGGCGGTGTTCGGCAACAAGGCCTATGGCTTCGGCGTGCTGCGCACCCGGATGAACAGCCTGCGCAAGTTCATCCACATCCTGTGCCCCACCCCGGTCGACCACGACACGATCGACGTGCGGTTGTCAGCATGGGTGCAGCGGGCCTCCGGAGACACCGGCGACGAGCCGGACAAGGTGGCCATGGCTCTGATCAAGGCCCAGCATGCCGAGGTCCTCGGCCCGAACGTGGACCGGACGATCTGGGAGAACCAGGCTTACCTCGAGCACGCCGGATTCCGCAGCCAGGAGCGGCAGTACATCGCCTTCAGGAAATGGTCCCGGCAGTTCTACCCGTCGGAGTCGGCCTCGGTGGAACCCGCCATTGCGGCCACGGTGGGTTAGCGCAGTCGGCGACGATGAGGAACTAAGACTCTGGACACCTGGCGATATCGACTGATATTGTCTTAATCCTCTATCTATTTAACTATCTTGAAGCCGTTCGAAGAGGCGAAAGGTCAGAATGGGCAAGCTAGAGGGCAAAGTAGCCTTCATTACCGGTGTCGCACGGGGACAGGGACGTTCACACGCGCTGACCTTGGCCGAGGAGGGCGCCGACATCATCGGCGTCGACCTGTGCCGGCAACTTCCGACCGTCAACTATCCGATGTCGACCCCCGACGACCTGGCCGAGACCGTGAAGTTGGTCGAGGACACCGGACGGCGCATCATCGCCACCGTCGCCGATGTCCGCGACTTCGGCGCCCTCAAGGTGGCGGTTGATGCCGGCGTCGACGAACTGGGCCGTCTCGACGTCGTGCTGGCCAACGCCGGCATCATGGCGCACGGGCTGCCACCGTTCCATCATTCGCGCCAGGCCTTCCAGGATTCCGTCGACATCATGCTGACCGGTGTGTGGAACACGCTGCAGGTGACTGTTCCCCACCTCATCGCCGGCGAGCGCGGTGGGTC
>CAZOIX010000003.1:2151-21040 GCA_964579685.1 uncultured Mycobacterium sp. | reverse complement strand
AATTGGATGGCGCGAGAGGTCACCAGCGTCGGTGACAGGATCACCGCTTTGGCCTCGGCGGGCACCGTGTATTTGGCGTCGAACCAGAACGCGATTTTGACTAGTGTGGGCTGCGGTTCGATGGCCTCGATCCCGCCTACGCGAACGCCCTTTATACGCACATCATCGCCGACGAACACGCCGTTGCTGTTGTCGAAGTAGGCGACGACGTGCACACGATCGACCTGGTGTGCCGCACGCGTCACCGCAATCGCGCCGCCCACAATGAGGCTGACCAAAACGATTGCCAATGCGAGTTTGGTCCGAGAGTTTGTCATGGTCTGCCTTGGGGGATCGTGGAGTCTGTTGGTCCGGGCGCGACTTCGTCGGGCGCCGGCACGAAGACCGGGCTTGGCGTCGGCGGCTGTGGGAACTGCTGCGGGGGTGCCGGCGGACCTGGCGGCGGGCCGCCTGGCGGCGGGGCCGGTACGGGTTCGCGGTACGGGTAGCGGGGATCGCCCGGGTTTCCAGTGATCGCATCCGGCAGAGTCAATTTGGGGTCGCCGCCTTGGCCGGTCCTCGGATATGGAATCGGTAGCGCCGGGGTGCCGGGCTGGCCCACCTGGGGGTCGGTGCGCTCGGAGGGCAGCAGCACGTTGGGATCCAGACCGAGATCGGAGAATGCCGCATCGACGAACGGTTGAATGAACTGTCCAGGCACTAGGTTGGCGAGGTAAGCGTTGAAGAAGGGACCGGCAGCGACGGTCTCGCCGAACTGCATTGCATAGGCCGCCAGTCCTTTGATGGACTCTTGGATCTGAACTTTCCGGTTGTCGAGGATCGCGAGAACCTCGTTGAGTTTGTCGAGTGCAGGTTTGAGCGTCGTCTTGTTTTCCGCAATGAACCCGGCGATCTGCCGACTGAGCTGAGTGATGTTCGTCGAGATCTCATCCAGCGCGGCGCTTTGCGAACGCAGCTGCGCCAGCAACGCATTGGTGTCGGAGATCAAACGCACGATGTCGGTAGTGCGTTCGCCCAGGACGGTGGTCGCCTTGGCGGCGTTCGCGAGCAGTTCGCGCAGCCGGGCATCGCGCTGGTTGAGAGTTTCCGAGAAACGCGCGACACCCGCGACGGCGAGGCGCAGGTCATCGGGGGTGTCTTGGAGCGTCTGGGACAGCACTGTTAACGACGTCGACAGTTGCTCGGTGTCGAGCCCGCTGATGGTAGTCGTAAGGTCTCCGAGGGCGTCCGGCAATTGATACGGTGAGGTCGTCCGCTCGACAGGGATCGCGCCGGAGAGTGTCCCCGCGCCGCGGGTAGTGATATCAAGGACCTTATTGCCAAGCACACTGGTCGTCTTTATCGACGCCTCGCTGCGGTCCCCCAGCCGGATACCGTCGGCCACCGTGAACTTGACCAGTACCCACTGCCCGTCGAGCGTGATGCTCTCGACTTGGCCGGCGGGAGCGCCCGACACCCGCACCGGGGCTCCAGTGGTCAGTCCACCAGCCTCGTCGAAATACGCCGAATAGGTCTTGCCGGAGGAGACGAACGGCAGCTTGTTGTAATTGAGCGCCCCGACCACGAGCACGGCGGTGGCCAATACACCGATGGTTCCCATGAGAACGAAGTTGCGCTCCGCGAACGGCTTCATTGGGGTGTGCACCTGCCGCTACTTTGTCCGACCAGCTTGATGTACACGGGTTGTCCGCCCTTTCCATTCACTTTCAGCAGCAGATCGCACAGGTAAAAGGCGAAGTAGTTGCCGTAGAGCCCTTGCCGCAGCAGTACTCGGTAGGCATCAGGCAATGTATTGAGGAGGTTGTCGAAGTAGTCACGATCTGCGAGCACAGCGGTCGCGGTGCGATCGGTCTCGTGCACAGTTTTCTGCAGCGGTGGTCGGGCTTGTGCGAGAAGGTCGGCGATCGAGCGGGCAGCCTCGTTGGCGTAGGCCACTCCGTTGCTGATGTCCTGCTTGCGGGCTTGCAGCCCGTGTACGAGCTGCGACAGCGAGTCGATAGCCTTGCCGAATTGCTCGCTGTGCTCGCCCAGCGATCCCAGCACCGCGTTCAAGTTGACGATGGTCTGCCCGATCAGCTCGTCTCGGTCAGCCAGAGTGTTCGTCAGCGCTGCGGTCTGAGCCAGTATGGAACCGATTGTGGCGCCTTGACCCTGAAAAGCTGCGATGAGTTGGCTGGTGAGAGTGTTGACCTGTGTGGGGTCCAGGGCGCGGAACAGCGGCCGGAACCCACCGATCACCGCGTCCAGATCCAGTGCGGGCGCGGTGCGATTCAACGGAATTGTGTCGCCGGGCCGCAGTTTCTTGGTCCCGCCCTCGCCTTCCTCGATCGCCAGGTAGCGGTCTCCGATCAGGTTGTCGTATTTGATGACAGCGCGGCTGCCGTCGGTGAGTACCACCGAGTCGTCGGCCCCGAACTCGACCTGGACCGTGGAGTCATCGCGGACTGTGATTGTTTGGACCTTGCCGACCTCCACACCGGCGATGCGGACGAAATCCTCGCTCTCCAGTCCGCTGACGTTGGTGAAGACAGCGTTATAGGTCTGTTCGCGCTCGAAGCGCAGCTGCGCGAAGACGGCAAAGAGGGCAAATGCACCCAGAGCGCACACGAGCACGAAGATGCCGAGGCGCCACAAGACAGCCGACACTCTATTGGTCACGACTATGCTCCCCTCCGACATTTGCGGGTATTCGAACCATTTGCGTGGCGGGCGGTCACGGTGGTGTGGGTCCCCGTGACGGCGGTGGCGGGACCCCGGGATATAGGGGCGTTCCGTCGGGGCCGTACTGGGGTGCGCCGTAGGGCGGCGCACCGGGGTAGGGCATGGGACCGGGCGCCGGGCCGCCCGGGTAGCGGATACTCGGCGGTTCGGGGACCGCCCGAGTCACCGGGAAGTAGTTGGCGTACCCGGGGAATCCGATGCCGGGATTGGGCCGCCAATCCAATCCGGTGCCGAAGCCGGTGTTGGCGATCAGCTGTCTCACCGGGAAGTTCTGGGCGACGTCGGGGAGCGAGCCGCACCCGGGCTTGCCTCCTTCCCCGCCCTTAGCAGCGTTGATGGGCAAGTTTTTCGGATACCGGTACGGGTCGTATCCCGGCAACAGCTCCGCGTCCATGATGAGAGACTTGCCGTTTCCGCCAAGCATGTCGGCATAGCCGGAGTCCAGAGTGGTCTTGGCGCCGACGATCAAGCAGGTGAGCTCGGGGTTGTACTTCATAAGCAAGTTCGTCGTGGGTTCCAGCAGGTTGACCGCAGTCACCAGGTTGTCTTTGCTGGCCCCTAGCAGGTCCACTCCGCTGCGCGACAGCCCCACTACGTTGAGCAGCAGCGCATCGAGTTGCTGGGCATGGCTGGTGACTGTCGCGCTGGTGGTGGTCGCGGCGGCCAGGGTGTCGATGATGTTCTTTGCCGCGGCGCTGTAGGTGTCGCTCACACCTTTAAGCGCGCGGAAGTCCTCGCGCAGAGTGTCTGTGCGCGGATTCAGCTGCAGCAGAACCTGATTGCTCGCGGTGATCGCTTCGCCGATCCTGTCGCCCTGTCCTCTCACGCCCTCGGCAAGCGCGCTGAGTACGGCATTCAGCTTGAACGGGTCGATCGCCTTGATCAGCTGCACCGCGTTTTGAAACACGGTGTTGACCTCGGTGGCGACATTCAATGATCTCAGCACCGCTCCCGCGGACAGTCGCTGTGGGCTTGGGTTGGGTGGGTAGACGAGGTCGACGTACTTCGCCCCGAACAGGGATATCGATTGGATTCGCGCCTCGACGTTGGCCGGGATGTATTGAATCTGGGCGGGGTCAATGTCCAGCTGGATGCGGGTCGAGTCTCCGCCGCCGACAGAACTGACGCGGCCGACCTGCACCCCGCGCATCTTCACGCGGGAGTTGGGCTCCAGCACCAGACCGGAGCGGTCCGCTGTCAGAGTCACCGGCACGCTTGGGGCGAACGTCCTGTTGAACATGGTCAGACTTAGCACCACCGCCGCGACGATGCCCACGACGAGCAACATCGCCCACCATTCAGGGGAGATCCGACGAGCGCCCATACCGTCTGCCATATGCGTCACCCCGCGTAGTTGAAGTTGCCGGTCTGGCCGTAGAGAGCCAGGGTGACGAACAGAATCACCATTTGAGACGCGATCAGTGAGGTCCGGGTCGCGCGCCCGACCGCCTCGCCCACGCCCGCGGGCCCGCCGGTGGCGTTAAGTCCGTAGTACGTGTGGATCAACATGATCACCAGCACTTCGGCGACCGTGACGGCGAAGGAGAAGAACACAGCCTGCGGACTGAGAAAGGTGGCGAAGTAGTGGTCGAATACTCCGGGCCCTTGCCCGTAAAAGGCGGTGGTGATGACCCGTACCGAGAAGAACGACATCAACAAGGCCACGCAATACAGTGGAATGACCACGATCATGCCGGCAAGCAAACGGGTGGAGGCCAAATAGGCGATCGGCCGGATACCCATCACAGCTAGCGCGTCGACCTCCTCGTTGATTTTCATTGCGCCCAGCTGCGCGGTGGTACCAGCACCGATCGTCGCGGCGAACGCGAAGGCGGAGCTGGCCGGGGTTACCAGCCGAACGTTGACGAAGGCAGAGGTGAAGCCGGCCAACGCTTCCACGCCGACTTGAGACATCTGGTTATAGGCCTGACTTGCGAGGGCGCCGCTGGTCGACAAGTTCAAGAAGGCAACGACCGCCACGGTGCCACCAACCACCGCTAAGGATCCCGCTCCGAGACCGATCGCGGCGATCTGGCGCAGCAATTCAGCCCGATAAATACCCACCGCCTGCACTATCGAGGCGACCGACTGCCCGTAGAAGTGAGCCTGATCGCCGAGATCTCCCCACTTGGCCCTCCACTGACTCAAAGAGCGGGCGGTGCCGGGAAACCGCTGCCGAAAGACAACGCCGGCGCTCATTTCGTGACCTCGAACCCGACCGCAGTGACGATGGCATTGACGACGAACAGCAACAAGAAGGCAATGACAACGGTTTCGTTGACCGCGTTACCCACACCGGCCGCGCCTTTTTGCACCCGCAAGCCTTGGTAGCAGGCGATCAGACCTGCCACGAAACCGAACAGCGTGGCCTTGACGAGAGACACGAGGACATCGCTGAGACCGGTGAGCAGCGTCATACTGGCAACGAATGACCCGGGAGTCACGTGCTGGAAGTACACCGAGAACAAGAAAGCGCCCAAGAGACCAGTCACGGTCACGACAGATGACAGGAGCACCGCGACCGTCGTCGTCGCCAGCACCCTGGGGACGACAAGGGAATGGATCGGGTCAAGCCCCAGGACCCGCATCGCATCGACTTCCTCGCGGATGGTGCGCGACCCGAGATCGGCGCACATCGCCGAAGCGCCCGCACCCGCGACGACGAGAACGGTGACGAAGGGGCCGATCTGGTTGACCGCGCCCAAGGCTGCGCCGGTTCCTGAGAAGTCGGCGGCGCCGAATTCGCTGAGCAACGTGTTGAAGGTGAATGACGTGAGGACAACGAGGGGAATCGACAACGTCAGCGCGGGAACCACAGAAACCCGCGCCACGAACCATGTTTGGAAAAGGAACTCGCGCCATTGGAACGGTGGCTTGACCATCGCGACGAGCATGTCCAGCGTCATCGCGTAGAGCCCGCCAATAATGCTGAGTGGTTTCAGCGCTTTGACGTCGGCCGCTGCCGGAAAGGCTTCGACCGTGTTACGGAGGGAAAAGCGTTTCACTCGAATACCCCGTTACCGTGCTGAGGTGCGCCTGCGGGGCCGGAGTCGGCGTCGCCGCGGCCACGTCGACGCCAACAGCTTCGCCAGAATGCGTCCATGACAGCCGGTACGGCGAGGCCGTATCGCCCCAAAACGTTCACTTCACTGCTCCCTGGCGCGACTCATCAGAGGTTTCAGCCGTCACGCAAATTGCTGGCCGCAGCGTGATGTCGAAACGAAGTCCGATGTCGTCGCGGGTGGCGATAAGGGCTTGCCGCCGCTCGGCGGGCAGACGGCGCAGCAGGGAGTCTTTGGCGAGATGGCACCCTGGAAGGTAGGCGCGGGTGATCAGCCGATCGAGACACCCGCGAGCTTCTACTGATACCGCTATGAACGGTGCTGATCCGTGCTCAGGTGCTTGAGGCGGCACCATTTTCACGCTGTATCGACCCTGTTGGTCGGTGATGACGCACGTCGGTCGAGTATTAATCCGGCCGTCGCTCCGAAGCAGTCCGGCCTTTTCAACCGCGTTGTTGTCGTCGCCCGCGGAATGCCAGGTCTCGATCAAGGCGTCAGGAACTGGACGACCATCTTCACCGGTGATCACCCCGTGAAACTGAATGGCCCCGGAGGCGCCGACCCCCCGGTCGCAATGCCACCGCGAAGTAGCTGCCATCCTCAGTCTCCCCAGACGAGTCCGTCGACCTGGCCCACGAGGCGGAGTCCGGCGCCGAGCACCCCCATGTTCGCCATCGCCACCTTGATCGGGCCCACGAATTTGATCTTGCGCGTTGCGATGGCGTTCGCTACGCCGAGCTCGCCTTCCGCGACCCGGTGCCAGACGCTCGCGGTTGCAGTGAGAACGAAGTCCGGCTTTCGCCCTTGGATCTGCACCCCGCCGTAGACGGCCTCACCATCGGTGATCTCCAACTGTGAGACCTGATCGTCGGCGTCCTGAACTCGCCATTCGATCAGCATGCTCAACTCTTTGGCACCCTGCCGGATTTCGGCCGAGTCGTTCCACAGGTCGCGGTACGCGCGTGCCCACGCGGGCGACATCAACGCAACGGCAGTCATTTTCGAATCCTTTCCTTCGGTCGACGAGTCAAACGGGGTACACCAGATAGCGCGGCGGAGTGTTGTCCACCACCACGAATTTCTGCTGAAACAGCGCGGTTTCGTGGTCAAGGACCACGACATCTTCGCTGTAGCCACTGACCAAGATCCCGGGCTCGCCGGAGGAGCCGGTGTAGGCGACGAGGACGTTGGACCGTACCGCCCAGCGGTCTTCGCCGAGCTCACGCATCGCCGTACGCTGCTGAACGTGGCGGGTATCGTAAGGTTCGACCGTGCCCGCCCAGACCTCCTGGATCATCTTCACGCGGTCGGTCAGCCGTTCTCGGCAATCGTCCATCATGTACGCCAGCGGCAGCCCCTCACGGACGTTCTCCATCGCGCGCACCTCGTAGGCACATTCCGGCGCGAACAGCGCCAGCCACGCGGTGAAGTCTCGCTCGTCGACTGCGCGCGCGTAGGCTCCCAGCAGTTCGTCCACCAGGTAAGCTGCACGTGCCCGCCGATCTTCGATGCTCGATGTCAACAAAACTCCATCACCTCCTGGTAGTGCGCCCACCAGCCGGTGTTGGCGACCTCATCGTTCTGCGACGACTCCGACAATGGTCGGCCGACGCCGGCGACAAACCGCTGATAGCCGCCGTCACGCGCGGTCGCCTGCACGCGGTTGTAGACGGCGGCGTCCTCGATACTGATGAAGCCGCTCGGCCCGAGGAGGTTCGACGACTGGCGTACTCGGTGGCGTGCGAAATCCTCGCTGTCACTGGCGTGGCCGAAGAACGTGTATCGCACCTCGGTTCGATCAACCCCGAGTGGGCGGGCGTACCGGATGTTGATCGTGTCAACGTGACGCACGATCCCCGTGACCGGCCGTAACGCGATCACGCGGGCTCGGCTGTCGTCGCCCTTCCGCGTGACCACACTCGGGTCTGCCAGGAAGCCGTTGTCCACGTAGGGTTGCGCATCGTACAGAATCGACATGTGCCCGTAGGGCTCGCTGACCAGCACGTTTCCGCTGCCGCCCTGCCAGTTGAGCAGTTTGAACGCGCTGTGCAGCAGCGGCGCATGGTAGGGATCGTTGTCGATGTAGGTCTTCCAATTACTCTGAAACACCACCGTCTGGTAGCCCAGCAGCGTCAAGTCCCCGTCATCGAGCATGCAGTCGCGCAACGGATTAGCGCTATCGCCGAGGTAATCGTCGAACGGCGGCGGCTCCTCGGCCATGCTGACGAAGATCAATCCCCACGACTCGACTACGTGCAGCTCTCGTAGGCCGTAGTCCTCCTCGCGGAAGTCGGGGCGAAACTGCATGCGGCGTGGCGCGCCTGCGAACCGGCCGTCATTGTTGAAGAGCCACCGGTGGTACGGACACTCGAATCGCTCCGCCACCCCGCACCGGCGCTGCTCCAGCAGCGTTCCCCGATGGGCGCAGGAGTTGACGAACACGCGGATGCGGTCATCGCCGTCCCGCACCATCAGCAGCGGCACGTCGGCTAGCCATCTCGTCCGGAAGGCGTTGCGCTCGGCCAGCTCGGCCCGGTGCGCGATCGGATGCCAGTAGGGGCCATAGAAGATGCGGGTGAGCTCTTCCCGGTAGACGTCGGGGTCGCTGAACACCTCCTTGGGAATGTCCGCGGCAGAGGTGAACCGTTTCCGGATCGCCGGCTGTACATGGTCGAACTCCAGCGTCGGTCCAAGCTTCACTGCGCTGTTCCTTTCTTCGGCGTCGCGACGTGGGTGATCGCGCCGAGCCCGTCGGCGAGGCACTTCCAGGTGTGGCCCTCGTCTTCCGACACGTAAAGTCCACCCGCCGTGGTGCCGTGGTACAGCAGCAGCTCGCCGCCATCAGTGAGCTCGCCCTCCAGCGCCCAGACCATGTCGAACAAGCCGCGGTCGTCCGCGCTATCCAGCCGTACCCAGGAGGCGCCACCGTCGTTGCTGCGGAAGAATCCCACGTCGGCGCCGCGGCGTCGGCGCAGTTTGGACGGCGACAGGAAATAGACGTTGCCGTTGAGCACGCCCATCACCAGCCGGCGCACTGCGGCCCACTTCGGTGGGATGCCGTCGGCCGCGGCGAGGAACACCACGTCGGGGTCGGCGGGATGCACCACGATCGCGTCTTCGGTGTAGTTGCGCTCGCCGAGTCCGTCGTTGGACTGCACCCAGCTCGATCCTCGGTCGGTGCTGCGGTAAATGCCCTTGCCGCCGCGGTAAGGCTTTGTGTCCTGGCCGGTGGTAACGATGAGCCGGTCGGGGGCATCCTGGTGCAGAACCACGCGGTGGATGTCGTGACCGAGGCCGTCGATCTCCTCCCACGTCTGTCCCCGGTCCCGGGTGACCAGGAGGGAGCCGACTTCGATGCCGACGTAGACGACGTCGGCTTCGCGTGGGTGCACGGCGATGGTACGGACATGCGCGATTCCCGGGCGGATGGGGAAGCTCCACCTTTTCGCTTCGGGTACGCCGAGTAGGTCTCCACACTCGGCCCAGATCCCGTCTTGCCACCGCAGCAAGTGCGCTGGTTCTGTTCCGGCGTAGAGCGCGTTGGGCGTGTGCGGGTCGAACGCCAGCGCGCGTACGTCGCGGTGCGCGAGGCCATCGCCGAGGTCAGTCCAGTGGTCTGCGCCCACGGTGGCCAGAAACACGCCGTGCTTGTGGACGGCGACGGCGACGCGCTCGTCCTGGACAGCCATGGCCATGACCTGCCCCGGCAACTCGGGCCAGGCCCGGGCCTTGCCGTCGCCGGATACGGTGAACACACCGCGGCTTGTCGCGGCGACGACCATCAAGCCTCCCTCACTCATGGCTTCACCAGCACCTTGACCAAACCCTCCCGGCCCTCTAACAGCCCGCCCAATCCCTCCTTGACGGCGAGGTCTAGCGGCAATCGAGCGGTGATCTGCGGCGTTAGCGCGAGTTTTCCGTCAGCGATCAGGGCGAGAACAGCCGGGAAATCGTCGAACATGTCGTAACCGAAAACCATCCCGAGCTCTATCTCCTTGAGCAGATGGCGGTTTACATCCAGCGAGGCCGCACCGGCCCATGACGACATCTCCATGAAGCGGCCTTGTTTGCGAAGGCAGTCCAGGCCTTGTGTGAACGCCTCCACGCTGCCTGCCACATGGAAGACGACGTCCACCCCTACGCCCCGTGTCTCCTCCAAAATTCGCGCGGTGGTCCCGGGGTCATTCGGATCGAGCACCAACGTCGCACCGAGGTCGCACGCCAGGCTGCCGCGTACGCCGCTTGGCTCTGTGACGTAGATTCGCGCAGCTCCGGCTGCGCGTGCGCACTGGATCACGGTGAGCCCGAGTGCCCCGGCGCCGAGGACCATCACCGTTTCGCCGAGGAGCAGTTTCGCTCGCCGCACCGCGTGGAACGCCACCGCCGTCGGCTCGGTCAGCGCCGCCACCTCGAGGTCCACCACGTCCGGCACTCGGACCGCGAGCCGAGATGGCACTGCGACGTAGTTCGCCAAGCCCCCGTTTCGGGTGAAGCCGATCCACCCTGGGCGCTGGCACAAGTGATAGAGCGCCCGGTGGCAATAGTGGCAGCTCCCGCAGAAGTCCATCGGAATCACCGCGGCGCCCTCGCCAATGCGGGATTGGTCGATGCCCGCTCCAACCTCAACGATCCGGCCCGAGATTTCGTGGCCGAGCACCACTGGCGGCTGGGAGAAGGTAGGCCCCGCGACAAACTCGTGGAGGTCAGTTCCACATAGTCCGGTCGCCGCCACCTCGATGATGACCTCACCGGCCTGCGGCGCAGGGTCTGGCACCGATGTCAGACCGACGTCGTTGTTGCCGTTAAGAACGATCGCTTCCATCTCAGCCCGCGGCGCTTTCGTGGGTCCGGCGACGATTCCAATGGTTAGGGACCATGCTCATACCGCCTCGAACGCCCGGAAAGTGACGCCGGCGGTCATGCCTCCGTCGACCGGCAGCACGGCACCAGTGATGTAGGACGCCTCGGGCGAGGCAAGAAATACAGCCGGTGCCGCGATCTCGTCTGGTCCTGCGAAACGCTGCATCGCGCAGAGGTCAACCATCATCGAGGCGTGTTCGGGGTGCTCGGCCAGGAACCGTTCGATCCTCGGCGTACGGGTGCCCCCAGGCGCGATCGCGTTCACGCGGATGTTGTCGCGGGCGAAGTCGAGGGCCATGTTTTTCGTGAGCAGCACGACCCCGCCTTTGCTCGCGCTGTAGGCGGAGCACCTGTTCTCGGCCAGAATCCCGGCCGTCGACGCGACGTTGACGATCGATCCGCCGCCACCCTGGCGTAGCAAGGGGATTACGGGTTTGGACATCTGAAAGACACTGCCGAGGTTCATGTCGATCTGGCTGCGCCACTGCTCCTCGCTGATCTCCTCAACGTTGCGGGCCAGGCTCCCGCCGACGACGTTGAACAGTGCGTCGAGCCGCCCGAACTCGGTCAGCGTCCGTTCGACGACACCGTTGGCGACCTCGCGGAGGCAAACGTCGCCGGCGACGCCGCAAACCGTCGCGCCGGACTCGGCCAGTTCGGCCACGGCGGCATCGAGGCCCTCGCCGTCCGTGTCGGCCATGACACAGCACCCACCTTCGCGGCACCACCGCATGGCGATCGCCTTACCGATCCCCGCCGCGGCGGCGGTGACGATCGCGACCCGGCGGTCCCCCGCCGTCACGGCACTCACGCGGCGCCGATCGTTGTACGGGCGCAATTCGCGCACAGCCTGGGTAGCAGGTTCATCAAGCACGCCCACCGAATGCGGCAGATTGGCCCATGTATTCCAGCCATCGCCCCCAAAACCGCCGCTGGTTCTGCTCGGCGTACCCGCTCGGGAGAGCCTCTCCCGGCCCTGGCCAGTCGGTGAGCGGAGTCAAGTCCATACCCATCTCGTAGTTCAGCAGGCCTGCACCGGCGAACGGACCCTGGACAGATTCGGTGATGGCCTTCCATGCCTCGGCGTCGTCCTGTTCGAAAACACCGCCTGGGCCGAAGTTGTTGACGTAGGACGCCTGGGACGCTTCGCGCAGCCATTCCGGAGCGTCGCGTTCGACCAGGAACCAGGAGAGGATCTCCATCCGATCATGAGAGAGCGGATGCCACACCCGGAACGTGATGAAGGGGGTAGGGGGCGACATATGGTCCGGCGCGATGGTCACGTTGATGAACGACAAATTCGGGAACACGGTGCCGTGAATAAAGGCCGAGCGTCGCATCATGTCCTTGTGTGCCGGCGACGGATAGGACGCCGCCATCTGGTCGACGACTTCGTCGGGGTATCCCTCATACTCGGGAAAATCGGCGAGCGTGGGCGGAAAGCCGAGTACGCCGACGCCGTGGCCGTTCTGCAGCGAGATCTCCGCTGGTGCGCTAGCGAAGTTCGGGTCACCGGGCGCCATTCCCAGCTCGACCATGGAACGGTGAGCAAAGAGGGTGTGGTAGGAGTCGCCGACAAAATTGTCGGCGGCTGTCTTCCAGTTCGCCGACATCACCCATCGGTGCGGTGCCCCTATCACCTCCAGACCGCCCGCCGTCTTCTTCGCAATGAGGTCGAGGTAGAACGTCGTGTCGCCGAGGTAGTCGGTCAGACTGGGCGCCTTCGGATCAACGCTGCCGAAGATGAATCCGGCGTAAGAGTCGACATGGGGGATGTGACGTAATCCCCACTGCGACTTGTCGAAGCCGCCGGGATAGGCCTCCCTCATCGCCGGCACACCAACGAGCTCGCCGGTGTTGCTGTACACCCAGCCGTGGTACGGGCACTGGAAGTGCTCGGTGTTTCCCATCTCCGCCCGGCACACGAGCGCACCACGGTGTCGACAAGAATTGGACAGCGCCTGGATCCGGCCGGAGCTGTCCCGGCAAACGATCACCGAATCGGCCCCGATGTGCCGCACGACGAAGTCGCCGGACTTGGTCAACTCCGACTCATGTCCGAGGAACACCCAGGCTCGTCCGAAGATCCGCTCCATCTCGATCGTGTGCAGCGCAGGATCGCTGACGACGCGGGCCGGTAAGCGCCCGACCTTGAGCCCGTCCGCTACGTCGCGCAACGCGAGCCGCAGGTAGGGATCGGTCGCGTCAGCTGTTCCGGTTGTTTCGGTGGTCATATGGTCGGGCCCTTTCTGGAATCGGCGATATCCACGAGGAGGTGGTGAGGGGAGCTGGCCCTATAGGAATACCGACAGGTTGTCGATGGGCAACGTCGAGTGGTCGAGCAACACCTCGCGCCGAGCCAGCCGCAGCGAATCGTCGGTGCGGCGCAACACGTCGACGCGTTCGGCCGAGAGCAACTCCCAGCGGCCGCTATCTCCACGGCTGCGGAAGAACAAGAGATTTGAGCGCACGGACAACTCATCAGTCCCCGGTCCGGCAGTCGTGCGAATGTTAGACACGAAGTGCCGGGTACGCGACCGAGGTGACTCGGCCCACGAGAAGTCCGTCTCGCCGCGAAGAACCCGCATCTCCAAACCCGTGTAGTCGTCGTTCCAGTGCGCGATCGCGCCCACCCAACCCGCGGAATCCTCACGGGTGGTGCGCACCGGAACCACATACCGGATGTCGGGGTCGAGCAGACCCAACCATTCCCGGAACTGCCCCCCATCGAGTAGCTCCGCCTCCCGGAACATGAACGCCTCGACGGCCTCACGGGTATCGCGATCGACCGCAACCGCGTTCATCACACCGAACTCCTCGACCAGACCATCAACACTGACCTCGATATTCTGCTGAACAGATGCGTCCTCCGCTGTAGAGAATGCTAGATACGTCACACCGGCCCGTCAAGACAACATCTCCGAATGAACCACGACCAAAACGGCTCCCACAGCAAGCCCCACGGCGCTCCCAGAACCAGCCCCACGGCACACGTCATTGACGGCCAGCGAATCTATAGACGACAACCGGAGGTAACGCTCGGTCGTCGCCTTGCCCAGCGGCCTGACAGCGGCGGCGGCCCTTGCAATGTGCGCACTGTCGGTGAGAGCGCTGTCGCGTTTTCCTCATCGACGCGCGGCAGCACACGCGCGTCTATTGGCCGGTCCCTACGTTATGAGGGTCGAATCGCCGCGATTAGAGGGCTGGAATGGATCGCTAATGGCGGCAGCCTGCTAAAGCACGCGCTG
Organism: uncultured Mycobacterium sp.; assembly: GCA_964579685.1. Lineage (GTDB taxonomy): Bacteria > Actinomycetota > Actinomycetes > Mycobacteriales > Mycobacteriaceae > Mycobacterium. The sequence goes on along the minus strand of CAZOIX010000003.1, from coordinate 7,149 downwards.
CTCATGCCTCCAAACCGTCGGCGGAGTTATCCCTATGCATCGATATGCCCGCCGCGTCGTCGTCGCGGATCTGCGCCCGTGACGTTTATGTGTTGGTCAGGCTCCCCGCCGGACTCAGGACAGCGGAGGGCCTGGCGGCCCGATGCGACGGCTGATTGTTTGTAATTCGGTGTAGGAATCCAGGCTGGCTGGAGAGAATTCGCGTCCCAAGCCGCTCGCTTTCGCCCCACCGAAGGGTGCGCGGGGGTCGAGGGAGGTGAAGGTGTGGCTGTTGATGAAGACGGAGCCGGTGTCGAACCGGCGGCCAAGCAGAAACGCCCGCTCTTCATCCGACGTCCAGATTGAGGCGGCAAGCCCGTATTGCGATTGATTCACGAGCCGGATCACGTCGTCGAGTTCGTCGTATTTCAGCACGGGCACTACCGGGCCGAACTGTTCCTCTTCGACGATTGCGAGGCGGGGATCAGCCGCAGTGACCACGCTGGGCATCATGAAGTGGCCGTGGTCCCAGGCCGCCGAATCGAGCCGCTGCCCGAGGGTGGTGACGGTCGCGCCGCTCGAGCGCGCGTCGTCCACGATCTTCTCGACGAGGTTCTTCTGCTGAGCGTTGTTCAGCGGCCCCATGGTGACTCGGGGGTCGTCGCCGGGCCCGACGACGATTTCATCCACGGCGGCTGAGAACGCTTCCACGAAGCGGTCGTGGATGCGAGTCGGCACGTAGATACGTTTGAGACCGAAGCACACCTGGCCGGTGGTCGCGAACGCGCCTTTTACGATCTGCCGCATAGTCTCGGGCGACAGGTCGACGTCGTCGAGGAGGATCGCAGGGTCGTTTCCGCCCAGCTCGAGCGTCACCCTCTTGATGTCGCGCGCGGCCGCGGCCATAACTTTGCGCCCGGTATCGATGCCGCCGGTGAAACCAATCTTGCGAATTCTCGGGTGAGCGACGAGTGCTTCTCCGACCGCGTCGCCTCCGGTGACCATGTTGAGCACGCCCGGAGGGAAGTGCTGTTGGAGGGCTCGGATGACTTCGGCGAGAACCAACGGGGAGTTTGCCGCCGGCTTTAAGACGACTGTGTTGCCGGCGACGCGCGCGGGCGCCAGCTTCATGAATGCCAGGACCACCGGGAAGTTCCACGGCGTGATGGCGGCCACCGGCCCGATTGGGCGGCGGCGGATGAGGGTCGTGCCCCCGGTGTCGCGAATCTCTTGGTCCGCAAGGATTTCAGCCGAAATGCCTGCGGTGTAGCCGCAAATGCCCGACGCGAATTCGAGGTCGACGTGCGACTCTTCGAGGACCTTTCCGTTCTCCCGGCTCAGGATCGGCGCATATTCCTCGATCATGTCGTGGATCGTGCCTGCGGCGGCAAGTAGTGCTCCCTGGCGTTCTTCCAGGGGCCGCGATGACCATTCTGGGAACGCCATTGCGGCCGCTGCGACCGCTTCGTCGACCTGCCCGGGTGCGGCGTCTGGGACCGAACCGAGCAGTACCCGGATATCAGCCGGGCTGACGACGTCGATCGTGCGGTCGGATGTTTCCTCACGTCCATTGATGATGAGGTTTGCGTTGATCATGCCGAAGTCCTAACTTTCCTGCGGGGACGGTCGATTTGTGGGAGCCATGTCTGGGTCATCGGAGGATCGCCCGGCGACCCGGGTAAGTGCCGAATCCGGCGGCGGCCGCATCGGGCGGCCATCATCGCCTGACCCCGCAGCCTGGACCTTGCCGAGGCCGAACACGCCCCGGCTTGCGCTACTCCGATGGACATCAAGTTTTCTTTTCGTCGGGCGGAGCGTCGCGGCTGCCGTCGAGGGGCTCTACGCCCGGGAGGAAGGGGTCGGGGATCACTAGTGCGTGGCTGACAACGATCGCGTCCACGTGGCAATCGATTGCGCACAACCGACAGGAATGACAGTCGTTGGGGTAGATGATCTTGGCTCGCCACTTGGTCGTGGACCACGGTTCGTCGCCCTCCACCAGCCGGATCACCCCGGTTGGGCAGCTGTCGATGCAGACATTGCACCCGTCGCACGTTGTTTCGTCGATGCTTTCGATCACTGGACCGCCGCCTCCTCGCGGTAGCCTTGCGGCACGGTATATGGACTTGGATGGCGGCCGGGCGGCGCCTGCACCGGCCACGACTGGATCGGCAGGTCGCGTTCGCTGAACTGCAGATCGAATTCACCGCCGCTGCCCCGGCGCACGAGCAGCCACTTCAGCCACTCATCGTTGTCGGCGTAGGGGTAGTCGATACGAAACAGCTCCCCGCGACTTTCGGTGCGCCGCTTCATCGCCTCACAGGTGATGATCGCCAACGTCAGGTATGCGCGCACCTCATGCGCCTTCTTGAGTTCTTGATAGTCCGGCGCGAAAACGTAACGCAGTACCCGATCCCGGATCCGGTACAGCTCAGCGAGCGCTGAATCGATCCGTGCCTCCGACTTGAACAATGCGAATGCCGGATTGGCCGTCGCCTCGCCGATGGCTTTCCACACATCAACCGGCCGGACCTGCCGCAGTCGACGCATTGGCGCGAAATACTCCGCGAAGCTCTCCTGTGCCTGGTTCTCCCACACACTGCGCGCTACCGCGTGACCGCCGCGCGCCGCCGCCGCAGTGCCCGCCCGGTACCCCGCAACAGCGGAGAAGCTCGAGATCCCGCTGCCAGAAATTCCCGACATCAAATGCGGACACGCCGTGCCATACCCGGCCGCGTACAGGCCGGGCACTGTGGTGGCTCCGTCCAGGTCGATCGTGGGACCGCTGGTGCTGCTCGTGCCGAGCACGATGAACGGGGTCACCTCCAGCAGGTCAGTGGAGGGATCGACCTCAAACTCGGTAAAGGCGCGCCGCACCGTCGGAGATACTTCATACAGCACCTCTAGATCCGCCTGTGGTACGTGACGCAAGTCGAGATAGCACGGCCCCCGGCCCTCCACCATCTCGGTCATGATCGCGCGCGCGATGGTGAACAGCCCGCCCTTATCCCCCCAGATCGGGTCATAGCGGTCCATGAAGTACTCGCCCGCCACGTTGCAGAACTTGCCACCGATCCCCTGAATCTTGGCTTGACCCGGTGTGAAGAATGAACGATTGAAATAACTCCAGGCGGCGAACTGGCCGAACTCCATGCCGGCGAACTCGGCACCTACTCGCCACGCCGCCACATGTCCCTCCCCGCTGCAATGGTCGGCGAACGCGTAGTGCAGCTTGGGATACCAGGGGCCGGTGTTGAGGATGACGCTGCCCGCCGTAAAGACATGACACTGGCCGGTGACAACGTTTACCCCCACCGCACCACACACCGCACCAGCGGTGGGCCGGCACCCGTCGGTGGTCAGCAGATCGATCACATCGACTCGCTCGAACAGACGCACCCCCGCCGCCTTCATCCTCTCCTTGAGGATTTCCATACACACGCGACCATCCACACCCAGCGTGGTGCCAAGGTTGTGGCCGCGGACCGTCACATACTTCAGCGACCCATCCTTATGGGTGGAATAGGGCACACCCCACTCGATCTGCTCGTTAACCCTGTCATAGGCCTCGGCTATGTACTGCTGCACCCAATCCTGATCGGCCAAATAATTGCTGCCCACCACGAACTCGCGCGCCCACTCCGTCATCTCCTCACCCTGCACCCGGTGATCAGGGGCGTATTGGCTGTGGACATACGTCATCGGCCCTGCCCGAGACACCACCGCTTTCTCCACCAGAATCACCGACGACCCCAACTCCGCGGCCCGTAGTGCTGCCCGCACTCCGCCAATTCCCCCACCCACTACCAAGACGTCGCATTCTTGGACCGACACATCCAGGTCACCCATAACGCCAGTCACGCCTTCACCAACATCTCGATCAAGTCCGTCTCGGTTGTTTCGGTGGTCATATGGTCGGGCCCTTTCTGGAATCGGCGATATCCACGAGGAGGTGGTGAGGGGAGCTGGCCCTATAGGAATACCGACAGGTTGTCGATGGGCAACGTCGAGTGGTCGAGCAACACCTCGCGCCGAGCCAGCCGCAGCGAATCGTCGGTGCGGCGCAACACGTCGACGCGTTCGGCCGAGAGCAACTCCCAGCGGCCGCTATCTCCACGGCTGCGGAAGAACAAGAGATTTGAGCGCACGGACAACTCATCAGTCCCCGGTCCGGCAGTCGTGCGAATGTTAGACACGAAGTGCCGGGTACGCGACCGAGGTGACTCGGCCCACGAGAAGTCCGTCTCGCCGCGAAGAACCCGCATCTCCAAACCCGTGTAGTCGTCGTTCCAGTGCGCGATCGCGCCCACCCAACCCGCGGAATCCTCACGGGTGGTGCGCACCGGAACCACATACCGGATGTCGGGGTCGAGCAGACCCAACCATTCCCGGAACTGCCCCCCATCGAGTAGCTCCGCCTCCCGGAACATGAACGCCTCGACGGCCTCACGGGTATCGCGATCGACCGCAACCGCGTTCATCACACCGAACTCCTCGACCAGACCATCAACACTGACCTCGATATTCTGCTGAACAGATGCGTCCTCCGCTGTAGAGAATGCTAGATACGTCACACCGGCCCGTCAAGACAACATCTCCGAATGAACCACGACCAAAACGGCGCGCAACTAATGATGATGCTGCACAACCGAATCTGGACGCGAGCTCATGTGGCGCCTCCATCGGATGCGCGATACCCGGCGCCTGGCGCGTCACCTTATGTAGACAAGATCACGCTAAGTCCTGACGAATCAGGCATTTACGACGCGTTCGGCAGCTGCGGCAGTGCAAGCAAGATCGCGACTGGACGTGTTGATCTCTTTGACCGACTTGCCTTTGCGCCGGGGCCGCCAGCCGCTCAATGGCCGAGGTCTGTGGCGATGTCGCCGTGCTGTCGGTGCCCTGCTAAGAACGTTCGGCCGCGGGGCGCGGGAACAAAAAGCACTCGCGGCGGTCGTTGCCGCTATTGTCCGCGGCGAAGCCGACGAACACCCCGGTGGCGGGCGTCAGCCGATCCAC
>CAZOIX010000003.1:0-2141 GCA_964579685.1 uncultured Mycobacterium sp. | reverse complement strand
ACTCCCCCGATCGCCCGGGTCGGCAGGCGATGACGATTGTCGCGCCTATGGGTTCGGACACCTCCAAGTGATCGCCGGGCCGGTCCTGGCCGACCGCCCGTGGCGCTTGTGACTTGTGACATGCTCGCCGTGACCACGGCGGCGAAAACGCTTGTTGCGCAGACTATCTCGATGCTCGGCGACGCGTTGGCTCGGGTGCGACTTCCTATCTGACGCTGCTCTCGATCGCAATCCTGACTGGCTGACCCATCATCGCGCACGGGCTCTCGGAGAAGCCCACCAGATCGGTGGTCGCAAGCAGGCGGCATTGTTCAACCTCGCCGCCGTCGCATTGCTCGGCTTGGCAGTCCTTCCCGAAGTTCAATCGCTGCTGAGTGGGCTGGCGACGTTGGCTACAGACCTAGACGCCTAGGTGGCGGGAGTGGTCAGCAGGTCGCCCTGAAGGTTCTTTCCCGGCGTCGACGACGAGGCGGGGGTGCCGTTCGCCGCGGCAGGCGGCAGCCCAGCGGCTTCCCTTGACCGGTGGTAGCGCTCCGCAAGTCCTGCCCAGCGTTCACCGTAGCGGTGCGCGGAGTCGACGACGGTCTGCGGTATGTGAACGAAGGGCGGCCGAGCAGCCCCAGCACGCCCATAGCCCGCAGTGTCGATTGCGATCTTCCACCAGGCGGACTGCATGGCTTGGAATTCCTCCATAGTCAAGCCCAGCGTTCGAAATGGCGCCTGCATCTGGTCGGCGATGGTCGCGGCCTCTGCCCAGTCGCCACGCTGGCATGCATCGCGCAGCGAAAGCGCGGGCCAGGGACCCATGCATACGTCGATGCTCCACGCTCCGGCAGCACCGAACATCATTGCGGGGTACATCAATTGGTCCAAGACGAGGACCGACATCTTGTCCTTGACCGCTTTGATGGCGCCGATCACATTGAAGATGTCCATCGAGGTCTGCTTGAGCGCAACGATATTGCGAATCTGGGCCAGCTCCCTGAATGCACCGGGCGGCAATGTGATGCGGAACGCGTGCGGGTTCTGGTAGATCATGATCGCCAGCTCCGGAACGGCCTCGGCGAGGTCGTTGTAGTACTGGACCGCGTTCTCGGCAGTCTGCGGCAAATACATCGGCGGTCCGCTCATGATGCCGTCCGCCCCGAGGTCGGCGATGACGCGGGCGCGTCGGATCGAGTCGCGCGTGTTGAGCGTGCTGGCACCGACGAACACCGGAACCCGGGCGTTTACCGTCTCCACGACCGTGGTGATGAGCGTGCGGTATTCGTCGTCGGAAAGGGTGTGCGACTCGCCGGCGCTGCCAGTCGTGACGATGCCGTCGACACCATCACGCACCAGTCGATCCACCAGAGACGCGAGCGCATCGGTGTCGATCGTGTCGACCGCGTTGACATCGGCGGCGTCCGGCGTCGAGCAGGCTGGCACGAATCCCCACAGCCCCTTCATGTCGCTGGGAACGAGTTCGCTGCTACGTGTTGTCATGAGCCGTGTCCAATCTGGTTTGAGGATCTTCGGAATGGGTTTTATTGGCGGTATGGTGGCGCGAGACCGCCCAGGGTGGGACTTGAGTCGATGGTCGGTGCCGATGCATACCCGTTCGTGGAATCCCGTCCCTCGGGCGAAGTCAACTTAGGCGCCGCGATCCGTGCTAGTAGTCGATGTCTAAGCCGCTCTCGAGTTCAGCGAGCCGATCCTGGGCTTTTCCGATCGACATCATCTTCATCATGTTGCCGACGGCTTTCATCTGCCCGGTCATGGCCGCAGTCTGGCCGTTGAGCGCTCCCCGAGACAGCTCGACGTTCGTTTCGTAGCTGAGCTCGGCCTCAACGTCGGGCGTGCGCGGTGGCGACCCGATACCCACGATGAGTGACCCGTCAGAGAAATGCATGTAGTAGTCATCGTTGGCCGGGCTCTGCGACACGGATACGCGCAGCACCACGTCATGTCCCGTCGCTGCAATGCGGAACTTCTCGTCAGAATTCGCAGCGTCGGTCACCGCAGTCGCCCAGTCGTCGGTCAGGAACTGGATCGCCATTTCACCTCCATATGATCGTTTTTCGCCGTCTCGTCTGTCGAGCCGTTCATGTTGTTGCGGCTTCGAGTGCTCCTGGTGGTGTTTGGGCGACCATCTGGTGGCC
>CAZOIX010000002.1:0-21367 GCA_964579685.1 uncultured Mycobacterium sp. | reverse complement strand
CGATGTCCCGAGACATACAACTGTCAGCGATGTCCCGAAACAGAACAGTGCGGTGGACGCACGGCAACGCACACAAGTCGCTAGGCGATTTCGCAGATCAGCGGGCATTCCTGTAGCCTGGGTCGGTTGCCGACGCAGGCGACCCTCCTGCCACGGAACGACCGTGGCCGCACTAGACCGTAGGAGGTGATGGGTTCCTTATGCGTCCATACGAAATCATGGTCATCCTCGACCCCACTCTCGACGAGCGCACCGTCGCTCCGTCGCTGGAGACATTCCTCAACGTCATCCGCAAGGACGGCGGCTCTGTCGACAAGGTCGACATCTGGGGCAAACGCCGGCTGGCATACGAGATCGCCAAGCACGCCGAGGGCATCTACGCCGTCGTCGACGTGAAGGCCGAGTCCGCCACTGTGTCCGAGCTGGATCGCCAGCTCAACCTGAACGAGTCCGTGCTGCGGACCAAGGTAATGCGGACCGACAAGCACTAAAGGCTGCCGTACGTCGGAGCGGCTCCGTAGGCTCGCCTGCGACTGACTTCGCGCACATGCCAAATCCAGGAGGAACTCGTGGCTGGTGACACGATCATCACCGTCGTCGGAAACCTGACCGCCGACCCGGAACTGCGGTTCACACCGTCGGGTGCGGCCGTCGCCAACTTCACGGTGGCGTCGACCCCACGCATCTTCGACCGTCAGACCAACGAGTGGAAGGACGGCGAAGCGCTGTTCCTCCGCTGCAACATCTGGCGGGAGGCGGCCGAGAACGTGGCTGAGAGCCTCACTCGCGGCTCGCGGGTGATCGTGCAGGGCCGGCTCAAACAGCGCTCGTTCGAGACCCGTGAGGGTGAGAAGCGCACCGTGGTGGAGCTCGAGGTCGACGAGATCGGCCCGTCGCTGCGGTACGCGACAGCCAAGGTGAACAAGGCCAGCCGCAGCGGCGGCGGTGGCGGCGGATTCGGCAGCGGCGGGGGATCCCGCAGTGCCGCTCCGGCCGGCGGTTCCGACGCCAAGCAGGACGACCCGTGGGGCAGCGCTCCCGCATCGGGTTCGTTCAGCGGCGCCGACGACGAGCCACCCTTCTGACCAACGTCAATAACCAGAAAGAGATAGATCCATGGCCAAGTCCTCGACCAAGAGGCGGCCGGCTCCCGAGAAGCCGGTCAAGACCCGCAAGTGCGTGTTCTGCTCCAAGAAGGGCAAGAACCAGATCATCGACTACAAGGACACCGCACTGCTGCGCACCTACATCAGCGAGCGCGGCAAGATCCGCGCCCGCCGGGTGACCGGCAACTGCGTCCAGCACCAGCGCGACATCGCGATCGCGGTGAAGAACGCCCGCGAGGTGGCGCTGCTGCCGTTCAGCTCGTCGACGCGATAAGGACGAGGAGCACAGATATGAAACTCATTCTCACCACCGAGGTGGACCATCTGGGTTCCTCGGGCGACATCGTGGAAGTCAAGGACGGCTACGGCCGCAACTTCCTGCTGCCCCGCGGCATGGCCGTGGTGGCATCACGTGGTGCCGAGCGCCAGGCCGAGGAGATCCGCCGGGCCCGCGAAGCCAAGGCCGTGCAGGGCCTCGAGCACGCTCGCGAGCTCAAGACCGCGCTCGAAGGTCTCGGCGACGTCGAGCTGGCCGTGAAGGCCGCCGCGGACAGCGGCAAGCTGTTCGGCTCGGTCACCGGAGCCGACGTGGTCGCCGCCATCAAGAAGGCCGGCGGCCCGAATCTGGACAAGCGCACCGTCCAGTTGCCCAAGGCGCACATCAAGTCGACGGGCAACCATCCCGTCACCGTGCGGCTGCACCCAGAAGTTAACGCTTCGGTGTCGCTGAGCGTCGTCGCCGGGCAGTAACGCGCACGTCAAAACGGCCGGGTGGGAAATAGTTAGATTTCTCACCCGGCCGTTGCTGTGCGCCCCTGGCGAACTTCACACAGTAATTAGACGACAGCGAAGCTAACCGACTGTTAACCTGCGCGGTCCCGACCCGAAACACAACACGCCCGAGATCGCAACCAAACACGACACGCCGTGCGAATTGCTATGCACAGCGATTCATGGTGCTTATGGTGCAGCTATCTGCGCGGATGCCCCAAACAAAGCAGTTCATCCACAGGTTCTCCCCAGCGACTCAACATGCCTGTCCGGACCTATCCACAGGCCATCCACAGCTGCATTAACAGGGCGAGTTTGCGGCGCTCCCAGCAACGTCTAGCGTTGGCCGTCGCAGACAGTTAGGGCGACCGAAAAGGGGCGGATGTCCAGGACTTGTCAGAGGCCCACGGTAGACACTAATCGAACCTACGTTCGAACTGAATTTGGGGAGGTGTAGCTCCGTGGCTGTCGTGGATGATCTTGGCCATTCCGGCATGGACGTCCCACCCCCCAGCGAGGACTTCGGCCGCCAGCCTCCCCAAGATGCCGCAGCCGAGCAGGCGGTCCTGGGCGGCATGCTCTTGAGCAAGGACGCGATCGCCGACGTCCTCGAGAGGCTTCGCCCGGGCGACTTCTATCGGCCCGCGCATCAGAACGTCTACGACGCGATCCTGGACCTGTACGGGCGCGGGGAGCCGGCCGACGCGGTGACGGTCGCCGCGGAGTTGGACCGCCGCGGCCTGCTGCGGCGGATCGGCGGCGCGCCGTATCTGCACACGCTGATCTCGACGGTGCCGACCGCGGCCAACGCCGGGTTCTACGCCGGCATCGTGGCGGAGAAGGCCCTGTTGCGCCGGCTGGTGGAAGCAGGCACGCGCGTCGTGCAGTACGGCTATGCCGGCGCCGAGGGAGCGGATGTCACCGAGATCGTCGACCGTGCGCAGGCCGAGATCTACGACGTGACCGAGGGCCGGACGTCTGAGGACTTCGTGCCGCTGGAGCAGCTGCTGCAGCCGACGATGGACGAGATCGACGCGATCGCCTCGCAGGGCGGGATAGCCCGCGGTGTGCCGACGGGCTTCACCGATCTCGACGAGGTGACCAACGGCCTGCATCCCGGCCAGATGATCATCATCGCGGCACGACCGGGTGTCGGGAAGGCGCTCGCGCTGGACACTCCGCTGCCGACGCCGAGCGGGTGGACGACGATGGGTGATGTCGCCGTCGGCGATCAACTGATCGGCGCCGACGGCGAACCCACGACAGTGGTCGCGGCGACGGAGGTGATGCTCGGCCGGCCCTGCTACGAGATCGAATTCGCCGACGGCACAGCTCTCGTTGCGGACGGGATGCATCAGTGGCCGACCGGGCGCGGAGTGCAGGTCACCACCGCGCTGAGGCCCGGGGCCGACATCATCAGCGCGTCGCGTGCACCCGTGTTGGCGACGGTCGGCGGACGACGTCAGTCGGCCTGGGGGATCGATGCGGTACGCCGGGTCGACAGCGTGGCGGTCCGGTGCGTCGAGGTGGCCAATGCGGACCATCTGTATCTGGCCGGGCCCGCGATGGTCCCGACGCACAACTCGACGTTGGGCCTGGATTTCCTGCGCTCGTGCTCGATCAAGCACCAGATGGCCAGCGTCATCTTCAGCCTGGAGATGAGCAAGTCCGAGATCGTGATGCGGCTGTTGTCAGCCGAGGCGAAGATCAAGCTGGCCGACATGCGGTCGGGCCGGATGACTGACGACGACTGGACCCGGCTCGCGCGGCGCATGAGCGAAATCAGCGAAGCGCCCCTGTTCATCGACGACTCGCCCAACCTGACGATGATGGAGATCCGTGCGAAGGCACGGCGACTCAGCCAGAAGGCAGGCCTCAAGTTGATCGTCGTCGACTACATGCAGTTGATGACGTCAGGCAAGAAGTACGAGTCACGTCAGCAGGAAGTGTCGGACTTCTCGCGCAGCCTCAAGTTGATGGCCAAGGAACTCGATGTCCCCGTGGTGGCGATCAGCCAGCTGAACCGTGGGCCAGAGCAGCGCACGGACAAGAAGCCGATGATCTCCGATCTTCGCGAGTCGGGTTGCCTGACGGCGAACACGCGAATTCTGCGGGCGGACACTGGTGCCGAGGTCACGTTCGGTGAGCTGATGCGCACGGGGGAGCGGCCCTTGGTGTGGTCGTTGGACGAGCGCAAGCGCATGGTCGCGCGGCCGATGACCAATGTGTTCTATAGCGGGCACAAGGAAGTCTTCAAGTTGCGGCTGGGGTCGGGGCGAGAGGTTGAGGCCACGGCGAACCACCCGTTCATGACGTTCGACGGCTGGACACCCTTGGGGGAGCTGAAGGTTGGTGACCGGCTCGCGGTGCCGCGCCGGGTGCCGGAACCCGTTCAGACGCATCGCTTGCCGGAGGACGAGGTCGTCCTGCTGGCGCACATGATCGGCGACGGATCGTGTGTGAAGAACCAGCCAATCCGCTACGCGAGCATCGATGAGCAGAACCTAATAGCCGTCACGAAGGCTGCGCAGCACTTTGGCGTCACGGCGATCCGCGACGATTACGCCGCAGCACGTGTGACGACGCTGCGGATGCCCGCGCCTTACCACCTGACACACGGCCGCCGGAACCCAATTGCGGCGTGGTTGGATGGATTGGGCTTGTTTGGTCTGAGGAGCTACGAAAAGTTTGTTCCCCAAGCTATTTTCAGCGCACCGAACGATCAGGTGGCGCTGTTCCTCAAGCACCTCTGGGCAACCGATGGTTCGGTGTCGTGGGACACCAAATGCGGTATGGGCCGCATCTACTACGCATCGTCGAGTCGCCGTTTGATCGATGACGTCGTTGGCCTCCTCGCGCGAGTGGGGGTGTTCGGCCGAATCAAACGGACGCGGAAGGCCGGTTACCGGGACAGCTGGCATCTGTATGTCTACGGCGCGGAAAACCAGTTGCGATTCTTGCGTCATGTCGGTGTCAACGGCATGAAGGCCGCGGCTGCGCACGACGTTATCGCCAAGCTGGAGAGCAAGGTTCGCAACACAAATCTGGACACGGTGCCGAAGGAGGTGTGGACCGACGTCCGAGCGAGCCTGGTTACCGCGGGGATGACGCATCGCCAGTTCGCGGGGGCCATGGGTACAAAGTTCTGCGGGTCGACGATGTGGAAACACGCGCCCAGTCGGTCGCGGTTGCACCGAGCGGCGGCATTGCTCGAGGACACCGCCCTGCATGATTTGGCGACGAACGATGTGTTCTGGGACGAGATCGTCGAGATCACGAGCATCGGTGAGCAGGATGTGTACGACGGAACTGTAAGCGGCACAAACAATTTCGTGGCCCAGGGAATCTCAGTTCACAACTCATTAGAACAAGATGCGGACATGGTTATCCTGCTGCATCGGCCGGATGCGTTCGAACGCGACGACCCGCGAGGTGGTGAGGCCGACCTGATCCTGGGCAAGCACCGTAATGGCCCGACGAAGACGATCACGGTTGCGCACCAATTGCATCTGTCGCGCTTCGCCAACATGGCGAAGTCCTGATCCGCTGTCGAGATGCAACGGAAATTAACAAACGACCCCTAGTTGTTTAACAAGTTGGTTAGCCGGTGAAACTAAATCCGCCGCCTCGACGAAAGCTCCGAGTGCACGAACTAGCCCGCGAACTGGGCTGGACGTCTCGGCAGTTGCTCGCCGAGTTGAGTCGGCGCGGCGAGTTCGTGAACTCGGCGGCTAGCCAGTTAGAGGCGCCGGTCGTCCGCACCCTTCGGCGGGAGTTTGGGACCATCAGCACAGGACAAGGCGCGGACGCGAAGCTCAGCCCGGAGATGTATGGCCACTCGGCGGAGCCCGCGACTACCGAAGACGGCACAGCATTCGCTGATGAACTTGCGAAGGCTCGAACGCAATCGAAGGCCAAGGGCCAGAACAAGGTTGCACGATGGCATCCACCGATCCTGCAGGCGCTACTCGACGACGTCGTCGTTCCCCAGCGGCCAGAACATCTCGCCGCACCGACGAGTGGATACTTCGCGTGGGAACTAAAGAAGGCCGCAGGACTCAGCAAGCGGTGGGCTGAAGCACAACTGAACGGTCTTGGGGACGATGAGTCTTTAGTAATCAAATGGATCCGGCTCAGCGATGGTCAGCGTCCAGACATTGCTGTCGAACTAGCAGGTTGTGGTATTCGTCCAGACGAGGCGGCCCTCTGCATCGGACACGGCGGACGTATCGATCCGCGCCTTCCGAGCATCTACGCGCGTTTCCGCGACAGAAGAATCAACCGTTCGGAGGCCACCGCGATAGTCCGGGAGTGGCGAGCCAAACAGTGGGCTGTCTAAGCGGTTCTGCTTGTACGCCACTAACTTTCGATCTACCGAAGCGCGTTAATGCTGCCGATTCCGACAGCTATACGGTATCCTCTAGTACTACTAGTAGGGCACACCGAGACCCGATTGCGAGGTCGAAATGGTTGAGACACTGCGGGATTGCTCGCCTGCGCCAAGCCTCGAGTATGTCGATCGATTCGGTCGAGTTGTTGGTGATCTGGTCTACCTTCGGTGGTGCGCCGGAGCTACCGCTCCCTCCTGGAAGGAGGTGTTCAACTCACCGGACGTCTTGAATTTCCTTGACCAAGAGGGGCTTACAAGCTTTCATCCGCGAATGGAGGCTCTAATGGCGCGAGCTGCCGGCCGCGGTTGGCTGGCCTACTCCGACGAGCCGCGGTCGCTACGCGTCGGGCCAACCTACCTGGCATCACCCGGACAAAAGCTCCGAGTTAGACAGCCGCGTGACATGGGCCGTCGTGTTGCTGGCGCGGTCGCAAGGTTTAGGTACAAGCACAAACACAACCCGACCATCAAAGAGTTTGCGGATTTCCTCCGAAATGCTCGAGTGCAGCGAATCTTTCGCGGCGAGGCGGATGTGCTCAAGAGCCTGCCGTGGTTGGTGGTTTCAGGCTGGATCGTCCTCGAAGATGGACGCGTGCTTCGGGGTCCGACTGCGAGGGCCGACATGAACGAACGAGCGGCTTTGCGGCGTTTGGCCATACGAGAGGCCGCCCAGGCCGCCAACACGGACGAGGAGCGCACCTCGTCGACGGCAATCCCGACACCTTGTGGCTGATGTCGCGCTCGTTGATCGTCGACGACCTCTGGGCTGGCCAAGTTGAAGCAGGTCCTGGTCTCTTACTACTGGGCGAAAGTGTCGAGGTCGATGCTGATTTCGACTCCGTCGCGTTCTACGACGATTCGTGAATGCTCGATCCCTGCGGCTTTGAGATAGTCGCGCAGCGTCGATAGGAGAAGGTCGTGGCGACGCTCGATGCGTGAGATCGTGCCTTGGTCAGTGCTCAGTGCGGCCGCGATCTGTAGTTGCGTCAGGTTTCCTGCTCGGCGGATGTCGGCCAGACCTTCGGCGTAGACCCGGTTTGCGTTCTCGCGTTCAGCTGCGTAGCTGCGCACGTCATCCGCGATGAGGGGATCGGTGACCAGCTCGTCGATCCTGTTGTTCATCCGACGGAATGTCTTGCCTTCACTCATCGTGGTCCTCCTCAATTTCGTGAAGCCATGTGGATCTTGCGGCGGTCGGTTACTTCGATCAGTCCGAACTCAGCCAGCTCGTGGATGTAAACGTACCGGGGTCAACGTATAGCGATAATGCCCTCGCCGCACTCGACTCGGCGACGCCATAGTTCCTAGCTGAGACCGGCGCGATCGTGGCACCACTAGTAGGGCGGACATGCGGCTGTTCGCGTGACTTCCTGAAGTATGCGCATTCGGCTACGAGCAGACTGGCTGCTTCCGGATCGAGCCACAAGACGGGGATCCGGCTAATGGTGACCGCCGCTCTCTTGCCTGTGCGGGTCAAGCCTGCGTCAGGGGAGTGCATCGATTCATGGTTGGATGCGACGGCGGCTGTCATGGGAGTTACGCTCGGCGATGTATCTCGCCAATTGCATCTACCGATAGCCGCGAAGCCGCAATGGATTTGGTGGCTGCCGCAGTACCAGTTGAACTCTCTTCAAGTGTTAACGGGCACCCCGGCCGAAGACATCGCAACGATGACACTCGACGACTACGCCGTCAAAGGTCTACCCGTCCTCACCGATTCACACGAACCCGACCGCACATTCCCGTTCGGCGTGTTACCGGGGTCGAGGTTCTGTCCCGAGTGCCTACACGAGTCGAGCGGCAGATGGCGGCTCGTGTGGCGGTTGGGCTGGTCATTCGCATGCACAACCCACGGCCGGTTGCTGGCTGCTCAATGTCCGAGTTGTGGAGAGGATCAGCGGCGCCGGCAGAACTACACAAGCATTCCGATGCCGACCCAATGTCGGTGCGGCTGCGATCTCACGTCGGTGCCCACCACTGCGGTTGGGAGCGAGCACGACGTCGTTAAAGCGCAACGCTTCATCGACAGCCTTCTCAGCGGAGCACGCCCGAGCGGATTGCTTGCGCGGCAGACGCGTTCCCGCCGCGAGCCACTGGAAGCGGTCCGGAGTCTGGCCAATCGAACGATCAACTTCGCGGCACGCCACGGCTTGGCAACCGCAGCAAGACTGGGAGGCGGATTCACATTCGATGAACTTTCCGCGGAACCGAATCCGAGCCGTGGACGAAGTGCGGTGAATTCCTACCCATCGATGCGGACCGTTGAGGCCGCCGTGGGGATAACCGTTGCTGTCAAGGTCTTAGGCGCCGAAACCATTGAGGAATCAGCGAGCCGGCTTCGGTGGCTGGTAGACAGCCAAGACGCCAAAGCCCGCCAGACCGAGTTGCTCTGGTGTCGCACCGACGATGCGCTAGCTGCGGCGATCACGATTAAGGCGAGTAGGCAACAGCTTGGAGCGCAGGGCGAACTCCGCTACCGCGCGGCAACTCCAGCGCCCGAAGCCCCACGGCGCAGTTATCTCGATGACTGGAGCTTCGCGGCGACACTACCCGCATTGATGTGGCCAACCTGGTGCGAGAAGCTGCTCGCGGATACGTCAGTAGATGCGGATATGAGGCGCGCGCTATCGATCGCCACGCTCATCGTCGGCAGCAATATCACGATCGGTGGTGCAGAGAAACTGTTGTCTGCGCGCCCGTCCCACCGCACCGTGAATGAACAACTCGAGCTCCTCTATTCGTTGCCGCGCTGGAACTCTATATGCAGAACGCTAATCAGTCTGAGCGACTATCTCGTAACTCAGGGTTCAGAAATCGACTACGCGCGTCGGAGGAAGTTGGTCTACTCGGCTCGGCTCGAGTGGCAGGACTGGCTCAGGATCAGGGGCGAATCCGCCGACGAAACGCTGCCGCGGACGGCGCCCCAGCAACCAGACCAGGCGCTGGTGCATCTACGTCGCCTCGGGATCGACGAGCCTGTAGAGTGGCATCCGCCGCTCAAAATAATTGGTGTCGCGGACCTAACATAGCTACCCGTAAACTAGAAGATCGGTTGGGCTAGAGCGCATTTCAACACCCTCGCAGAATCAACTTGTGCTATTCACCATCGTCTTGACCACGTAAGATAGTCCGCGCTGGTCTCGCGCGGGGGCTTGTCCTTCTTGGCGCGCGGGAACCGACGAAAAGGTTCGAACCATGCCTTCGAGTGACGATGAAGACGATCTCCTTGACGCCTTGGCATTGCGCGCGCCAGGGCTTACGTGGACGTTCAGGCTGCAGGGCACCGAAATCGTGTGGATGTGGCAGCGGAGTAGCTCGCCGCCGGTGCACAGTCTCGAACCAATGCGAAGGATTGTCTCGTCCACCTTCAGCCGCCATATACCCGTGACGGCTCACTCCATGACTAACGGTGCGAGCGTGCATCTCGAATCCGGACTGGAGCACGACCTCTTCCGGAGACTCGACAGAGACCCGCGTGTCGCCTGGATGGTCTCGCAGCCATTCCGGCTCGCGTGGAGAGGTTTGCCTGGACGTCACACTCCCGACCTTCTAACCGTTGATGTCGAGGGGCGCGTGACTATCTGGGACGTACGCGCACCCGAAAAGCAGGACGACGAGTTCAGGGCCCAGAGCCGCATCACAGAGCACGCGTGCGCTGCTGTGGGATGGCGCTATGAGGTGTTCGGCGAAATGGCTCAAGCTGAGCGGCTGAATCTCATGTGGCTGAACGGGTTTAGAAGAGAGCCATCATGGTTGCAATTTCATGAACGCCAGATTGTTGACCTCGTCTCCGGTCACGAAGCAACCCTCGGAGCGTTGTTTGACGCGGACGACGGCTCCGGTGAACTGAAATCGTCTGTTTGGCATATGGTTTGGAAGGGGGCTTTGAGTATCGACACGACGTGCCAGTGGGGGCTGGACACGTCTGTGCGCCTATCTGTCGAAGTATTGCGATGAACGCCGGCCGGACATTTCTCTACGAGGGAGCGCGGGTGCTCACGGAGACGGGTGCGGAGCTCGTCGTTCGTTTCGACCCTACGGGTGTCGATCTTCGCGACTGTCTCAACAACATTCGGCATAGGGACTGGAACGATCTTCCGCTCGTGCAGAATATCGTCGATGGCCGGCCGGTTGCCGTCGCTCGGACTCTCCGACCGCTCTGGGACAGCCTCGACGACAAAGCCCGCGAACGCGCGCTCAACAAACTCGAAATTGTTCTCGAGATCGTGACTGGATACCGCGATGGTCATCCTGAACTCAGACGACCCGGCGAACCATACCCTCCGTTCGGTCCAGGGTTTGGCGTATCCGAGTCGAAGCGGGCCGTAGCAATGGCGTCGGTTCTCATTCAGGAGGGTCGAAATGACCGTAAGGTCCAGCGCCGCTTGCGAGACGGCGAGCTGACGTCGGTCGGGACGAACGAGAGCACCATCAGAAACTGGGTGCGAAGCTGGAGGCAGAAGGGACTGCTCGGATTGATCGATGGGCGGCACATCCGCAAGAGCCTGTCGTGGGAAGTCATCGATCCGCGCTACCGCGCGATCGCTGAGGAAGAGTTCGCGACTCTGGACGGTGATAGATCGAATCTGGCGATCCAAGAGATGCACAGACGAGTGCTGGTCAAGCTCCGTAACGCAGGCATTGACGACTACCACGCGCCGCAGCGCACGACGCAGAAGTTCCTCTCGAACTTGAAGCACCAGAGAGGTGAGACCACCAGGTCGCAGCGTACCAAGAAGCTGCAAACAGCCTCAGGTTCAACACAATACCCAGGCGTTCGGCCCGGCCAAGTGGTAGCGATTGATGTCACGCGAGCCGACAATCTCGTATACGACACCTTCAACGGTAGGCCGCTCAGCGTTGAGATCATCACCGCTATCGACGTCGCCACACGCGTGGTCCTGGCGCTCCGGGTGGTCCCGATGAGCGCGAATGGCTTCGAAGCGGGACTACTCCTCTATGACGTCTGCAGGCCGTTCTCGATGCTCGTCGCAGGCACGACCGTCAGCGATTGGAGATGGGTCGGCCTGCCCAAGACGGTCGACCTTTCGAGTGCGGTGGGCAGGGTGTGGCGTCAAGACCTGGAGGTCGACTTCGACACGTTGCAGGGCCGGCATCCGATCCCGTCTGTGATGCCGGATGCGATTCATTGCGACAACGCCGCGATCTTCACCAGCGTGCACTTCCGTGCACTTCTGCGCGATCTTCAGATCGACCTGTTACTCAGCCGTCCGGGCAACCCCACCGACAACCCGCAGGTCGAGCGGTGGCATGAGACGATCCAACGTGGCTTGCAGCAGATTCCGGGCTACAAGGGGCGGAACGTGTCTGAGCGGGGTCGGCTCGTCGCCGATGAGCCGCTGTTGACGGCTCGCGAACTGCAACTACACCTGCGAAAGTTCATTGCGCTCGATTACCACAGACACGGACACGACGGTCTCATCCAACCGGGCGCCGAGGCCGCCAAGATGTGTCCACTCGACCTATGGGACGTCATGGTCGAAGCCACTGGTCGTATCGATGTGCCCCAGCGCCACGACCTGATCTACCAATTCTTACCTATCAAGTGGGGCACCATCGGGCCAGCGGGAGTGGAATTCTCCAATCTCCGATACGAAAACCCGCTTGTCTTCGAGCCGTTGCGCTATGTCGAGGTGGGTCGATTCCGCGAGAAGGACCGGGCGGCGCCGTTCTTCTACGATCCAAACGATCTCTCCCGCATATGGTTTCATGACGAATCCACCGACAGGATCGAACCAATTGAATGGGTCGGCCGTAGTAAAGTCGACGCACCAATGACCGATGTCATCCTCGACGAGCTCTGCCGCAAGATCAGACGCCGCGGCGGCAACCATGTGTTCAAGCGCGGCTTGACAACCCAACTGATCATCAACGAACTCGGCGAACTCACGTCGGCAAGATCGAAAGCGGATCGCCGCAAGACGGCTGCTGCGGCACAACGGGTCGAACAGTCGCGTATCGATCATGCCGAGGCAGAAGCTGCCCAGGAACGCGCCAATCCCGTGCGCAGCATCGCGCCGCGGACGTTGCCGACTTCGTCGATCAGGCGGGCGTGGGACAACTTGCTGGAAACCGAGTAGGCGATGGACTCGCAGGAGTGGCACGACAACTGCGTCAAAGAGCTACCGCACGCGCCTCCCAGCCGATCGTCCAAGCAACTGAACGCCATGTCAGACCAGGCGCGAAATGCTTATATCGAGCAACTCGAGGCGTGGCTCGCCCGGCTCTACCTTCCGACAGCGGCGTTTACCGAGATCGAGCATGCTCTTGACCGGACCGTCCGGGACAACATGCTGGAAGGTCCGGGCGCCAAACAGATCGTCGTGTTGACCGGACCGAACTACGTTGGCAAGAGCACGTTCATGCTGCGGTGGGCACAGAGACGATATGTGGAATGGACCCATGATGCGCTGCACGACCGTCGGGGGCGTCCCGTCCACTATCCATCGGACGGTGTAGAGGCCGACCTATGTCCTGTGATTTGGATCGACTTGGGTTCGGCCGCCAAAGTCAATGATGTGACCACCGAGTTGCTCAACGGTTTCAACCTTGCGAGCACCGGCCTCACACGTGATCTGACTCATCGAGCGATGCATGGGCTACGTCTGCACCGCACCCAGATCGTGGTCATGGACGACGCGCATCTTCTGAAGACCGACTCCAAGAGTGGGCGCGATGTTCTAGACCACATCAAGAGCATCAACACCAAACTTGGTCAGGTCTCGAGCGCGACCCTCGTCCTGGTCGGAGCCAACCTCGCAAACGGCGACCTTGTGAACGACCCACAGATCGCATGTCGATTAACGGAGTTTTCCGTCGCACCCTACGGCGTAGATACCGAGGAAGAACAAGCCGAATGGCAACGCGTCGTACGTGACCTAGAAAGGTTGGTGCTGCCACACCTGCCCGCAGGTGAGCCGGGAATGCTCTTCCTGAAGCTGGCCGGCGAACTATGGTTTCGCACGCAGGGCTACGTTGGCGACCTGCGAAAGCTAGTCAGTCGAGCGACCGTTGCGGCGATTACGGACGGCTCATACCGGATCAGCGCGGAGCACCTCAAAGCGATCACGCTGAGCAAGCGTGCAATTCGTGATACTGCAGCGGAGACGGAGCGCCGCCGCACTGAGTCATCGACGCAGACCCGGCGGCGGCGCCGGAAGCGCGCACGCGTGTCTGATCTCAACGCGCTGGGGCCGGAAGAACGAGTCGGCGCAGCGAATCCTGGGCTGCGACCGGCAGTCGGCCACGAAAGGCGCGATAGCCGGCCTTGATGCGATGGCAAGGCGGCACAGCCCACGCCGGACTGTTGTCAAGACAGCCTTGTGCCACCTCGCACCACATCCATGTGACGGCGTAGACCCACAGGTCAGGACTCCGTGCTGGGGTGGTCGACAGGCGCCAAGCTGGGTACCAATCGGCGGGATTGCGAGCCAGCAACCGGACCTGCGCTTCGAGGGTGCGAAAGTCTCTGCTCGCGGGGAGGCTGTTCAGCGCCAGGTTGATTTGGCGCTGAAGCGCCTCCGGCGTTGCGCGCATCCGCGCACGCGCGGCGCGTGAGGTACGGGAGCCGAGGTCGGGCGGCAGCCCAATCCTGACAGCCGCGTCGGCCCAGTTCTTCACTAAGACAATCGCTCTCACCATGCATAGCGACACATAGAGCCGGCCGGTGCGTTCGTAGCCGCCAAGCATGCCGGTGAACAGTTGACGATAAATGCCGACATCTATCATCTGGGGTATCGCCGATGGTTGAATCCTCCGACAGCGGCGACCGTGATCGAGTCGTCGACCCACATCGCGGCGGTCGGCTACAGACGCGGCGATCAGTCGCTCCATCGTCGGCGTTCTCTTGGTGCGATTAATTAGCCAGACGGCGGGACCGTTCTTCTCGTCTTCGACGAAGCGAATCCACTCACTCAACCGGGCACCACCAGCCTCAAGATTCCGTTGCATCAGAATTTCGTGGGCGCATCCGAGGACGGCCCCGCGAACCATTGCGCTGTGCGGGGGACTGAAGCCCCAACGAGCTCCACGAACGCGCGTCGACCGAGCCCGCGCCTCATCGCGCAAATCGCCCGCCCACGATACGGCAGTCTGGGCCGACGTCCTCGCTCCCAGATGAAGCAAAAGTGTTGCAAGGTTGCGGAGTTCGGCAAGAAAAGTACGAGGGTCGGCAGGTGTGCCGAACATGATCACCGTCTGCCCATTTATCGCTCGATGGACGGCTTCCGTGCAGTCGAGCGCAGGGCCGTTCGCCGGCTCAGCGGCGTTTGTGAGTACCGAGCGAAGACACGGCTGCCGCAGGACGACAGGATTGCCGCACGGTTGCTCCGGTCCGAGCACCGAGCGCAATGGCCAGTACCGGTGGCTGCGAAACCGTTGGCCGCAGCCGCCGCATTCGGTGGTCAGATAGGTGCCGTGATGAATGCACGTGGCCACGATCGGCAATCGCCAACCAACTCGCCAGATTCCCTGCTGTGCAACGCATAAAGGACAGAGTTGCGTGCCGAAGGGAGGAAACCACCCCTGCACCACGATCCTGCGATAGCTGTGCCTGTCTAACGGATTGAGGGCATCGAGGTACAGAGGCCTTCCTGCGTCGAAGCGCATGAGAGTCGCGGTTCGAAGCCGCTCGGCAGGGATGCCGCTGAGCCTTTCGATTCGCGCGAGCACGGTGTTGGTGGGCGCCGTCATGAAGAACGCGAGTGTCGTATGGGTTGCGCCTTCGCCGCGGCGGAGCGCAGCCAGGATGTGCTCAGGGTCGAGATCGTTGGCTTGGGTGAGGCGCTCGAGAAAGCTATCGAGAGCTTCGTCCTCACCCAGAGACACCCTGGTTGGCAGCAAGCTTAGTTCCGTCGGCATGATCCTGTGACCTCGGTCGACCACTGTGTGTGAGGTGCGGCGCAACGCTCAATGTACTACTAGTAGGGCAGACAATGATGGGCGTCCGCTGACTACTTGATGGGTGCCGACTCGCCCTAGTCAAAACAACCCGGAACGGGTTGCCAAGTGGGAGGCCTGGCGGTTGGAGGTAGGCACGAGAATTCGCGACGTCCGGCTATCGCAGGAAATGACTCAGGAGTCGCTCGCGCTGCGATCTGGCGTGACCCGAAACGTGCTCATCGACGTCGAACATGGACGGCGCGGCCTCCTATTCGAGCGGCTCCTCGATATTGCGGAGGCCTTGGAGGTTGCGCCGGCGGAACTACTGCCGTGATTGCAGGGACGCCTTGGACGCCACAGAACCGGCTCAGATGAAGCCCTACTAGTAGTACACTAAACTTGTGAGTATGGCGGCCAGACCAGGGCAAAGATGCGCCGCAGCGGCTCCGAGATGGCTAAGCGGGCCACCTGCTTATCCTTGCGGTTGCCCGACGAACGACAACCTTCGGGCATCACGGCGGACAACTCGGGCCATCCCCGGGAGCAAGCCCGGAACCCTGATTGCGCGGGCCGCACCTCGGTTACACGGTGCGCTAGCGGTTGGCGCCAAGTAGATGCGCCGGACCAAGCGCGTGACTGTCTCCGATAGCGCGATCAAGGACATGATCGCCCGAAACACCACGGCCTCTGCGCGGCACGAAGGACGGGAATTGCCCGATGGCCACACGCGCTCACAGGCCGTTCAGGATTACCTCGACGGGCTGGCATCAAGGAGTAAACGCGATGCAGCGCAGAATATTTCGTACACTGATTCGGATAGCGCAAGTGTCGGTTACTGGAATTACCGCGTAGTGCAGTCAGCCGACGGATCCGAGTACTTCATCGCGGAGGTGTATTACGCCGGCGACAAGCTGGGGTGGGTCGACGGCTCCCGCGACCTTCTTCGCTGGGAGCGGTACCAGGACCTCATTGACACCGTGCAACTGATTAGACACGCGTTCGACCAGCCTTTGCTGCGTGTGACGGAGGACGACCGTCTAGTTGAGGCCACATCTACATGATGGAACGAGCGGTTATCGGCGCTCGATCCGGCGATCCCGGAGTCACACTAGAGCGACTGGATCTTCGAGCAAAAACAGGAGCGTGGGCAGGTGAGGGACGATGAGGTGGACCCTGCGCTGGCGATCATCGACTGAGGTGGCCGACCTTTTCCACGGACCCGAGGATCCTGAGTGGGCGGCGGACCGAGACCGAATCGCGGACGAGCTGCAGGATCCGTGGCAGCGGGCGGTTCAAGCGGATTAACGTCGTCCTCGTGAGTCCCGTCGCTGCGGAGTGATCAGTCGCGGTGGTCGCGCATTCGGTGGACGTTGCGTGATGTCGCTGCAGCAGTGAGCAGTGTTCGTAGTTCGGGATTGGACCAGTACTCGTACTGGGCGTCAGTAACAGGCTGAGCAGGCTGAAGGATAATGCTGCCATCCGCGTTGTGGCGCAACAGGAACCGGCTATTCGGGCGGCCTGGCAGAGTGATGCGTCCGCGGTCATCTGTCTCAACGAACTCGGAGTCGGGCACTTCACGATCGTAGTCGCCGCGCCAGCGGACCGATGACAATCTTGACCCGACGGGATCGGCGCTTATCGGGGGGAGGATGACCCCAACACCCTGGAGGCGGTGGAGTTTGCCGCCTTGCAAGAGGAGTGAACGGATGGCGCACGACGAGCGATGCGCCGCGATGCCAGCGAAGCAATGACAGAAATTTCACGGCCGCGCGGATTCGTTGTAGCGACGGACCCAGACCAGGTCGCAGCCGGACTGCAAGATCAATGGACAGACGGCCAGCTCAGGCGGATCAACGTCGGCCGAGCCGGTCCCGCCGTTATTGAAAACGTCAGTCACGATTATGGCGTGCTCGGCGAACGCTATGTCCGGAAGCTGCGGCGGCGAACAGCGCCTGTAGTGGCACCCGTCCCGGCCTTTCTCACGTCCTGCGCAGGTTGAAGGTGGAAGCCGCCGTCCTAGTTGCGCCGCGACAGGAAACACCGACTGGGACGACCCCGAAGTGTAAAGCGACCGCGACCCTCCGGCTGAACGAACTCGGGAGTGTTCGCGGCGCAACGTCGGATGACCGAACTGCTTGAGATCTGAAGACGGAGATCTGGCCGCCGCTGACGACTGGAGGGCACCGCCGATCTGATTCAGCAAGAGTTCGGCAGACCCGTTCTCGGGGTCACACCGTACGGCCGCCGTATGGAGGTGGCGCCTGACAGGAGCGCAGGCTGCAAACGGCCAGCCGGTGGAGCGGAGTGAGTCGATATGAATCCCGTTCGGATGTCGTTACAACGTTAACGGCCCTACGTAGCAGAATAGTAGTTGCAGAACACCGAAGCGGCGGAGGGAGAACCTATGGTCGGTCAGATTCGCGCTGTGCTCGTCGCGGTGGGCGTGGCGTACTTCGTATTCACCGGCGCAGGGGTTGCCGACGCCGGGACGGCGACACCAAGCAGCATGGCGTTGGCGACGGTTGTCTCACCTGAACCTGGCCAGGTGGTCGGCATCGCCGCGCCGGTGACTATCCGTTTCAGCAGCGTCGTCGCCGACCGTGAGGCGGCCGAGCGCGGCATCACCATCGACACGCCCGTTGAGGTGCCAGGACGGTTCACGTGGACGAGCGACCGCGTCGTGCAGTGGGCGCCGCAAGGCTTGTGGCCGGCCCATACTCCGGTGTCGGTGCGCACGGACGGGATGTCGACCAGCTTCGATGTCGGGGCAGCGGTCGTGTCCGTTGCTGACATTTCCGCACATACGTTCACTGTGAGCATCGACGGTCAGACGGTGCGTGAGATGCCGGCGTCGTTGGGCAAGCCGGGCTTTGACACTCCGCAGGGCAGTTTCAAGGTGCTGGAGAAGCAGCGCCGGGTGAAGTTCGATTCACGCACTATCGGCATTCCGTTGGATTCGCCGGAGGGCTACCTGATCGACGGCGAATACGCGGTGCGTGTTACGTGGGGAGGGGTCTATGTGCATTCAGCGCCGTGGTCGGTTGGCTCGCAAGGCAGTGCCAATGTCAGCCACGGTTGCATCAATCTCAGTCCCGATAATGCGGCGTGGTACTTCGACACGGTGAACATCGGTGAC
The DNA here is from genome assembly GCA_964579685.1 of uncultured Mycobacterium sp. Taxonomy (GTDB): domain Bacteria; phylum Actinomycetota; class Actinomycetes; order Mycobacteriales; family Mycobacteriaceae; genus Mycobacterium. Next base: position 3,063 of record CAZOIX010000002.1, on the reverse strand, counting down.
CCGGTCATTGTTCAGGCGTGACGGGCCTGCGCTCGCTAGCGCACAGGTTGTGGTACCGGTAAGGATTCACGAGCCGGTCGTTCGATAACGCTCAGGATGGGTCGGGCGAATCCGCGGATAGCCTGGCTGCGTCATTTGCTGCGGCATTTGCTGCGGATTTCCGTCGATTCCTCCGCGATTGCCAGAAAGCGATCACGCCGCCCAGGGCCAGACCCGCGGCACCTGCGGTAATTACCGTCGTTTTGGTGTCCGATGTGGCAGGAGCTGCCGTTGACGGCGGCGGAGCTGCGGTGCTAGGCGCGGCAGCTGCCGATGTAGAAATGGGCCGGGGTTCGTCGGATACGTCGGCGAGGGTGAACTTGTAGGAGCCGGTGACAGGATGGCCGTCTGCTGAGACCACGCGATAGCCGACGGTGTAGACGCCGTTACCGGGCCGGCCTGGTTCGACGGCCGCGGTCAGGCGCTGTCCCTGCACCTGTGGGGAGCCGGATATCCGATCGCGACCGTCGGCGCTGCTTAGGGCGACACTCGCGAACTGTGGGCTGATGTCCTCGTTGAAGGTCAACGTGATCGCAGCCGGCGCGGCCGTGACGGTGGCGTCCGGCGCGGGATCGGAGCTCGAGAGCGCTGTGTGAGCCGCAGCGATTCCGCTTCCACACGTCAAGGCAACCAACATCCCCAAGCTGGGAACGATAGTGCGCAAGGTTGGATTCACGGTCCTCTTCTCGGTTCACGCTATTGCTGACACCCCACGGCGCTCAGCGCATCCGAGTGTATGTTTCGGACAGTTTCGTATGGGGATGATACGTACGTAGGTAGCCGGTATGTGCAACCAGCTGCCGCAGTGCTGTCGTGGATCGATGGAGGCCGAGCTGATGTCGAGACTTCGACTCATTCGCTGTCGCGGAGCACGGGCTGCCTGTCAGGATGCAGCCCGATGAGCGCTCTAGCGGCAACCGATGTCTTGTACGTCGCCACCGATGTCGGGCTGTGGATGTCGCTACCCGCGTTCGGACCGGCTTTTGTGGTGGTCGGCGTCGTCTTCTACGTGGTTCGGCGGGACAGGCGCAAAAGCGCCGCCGCTGCCGACGGCATCGGAGAGGCAGACAAGGAAAGGCACGATGCTGAGTGAGCGTCAGGGCGCCCCGTTTAGTCGTCATGTCTGTGGCGGTACTCGCCGCAGCACTGGTGGGCTGTGGATCCCCTAGCGCCCCCTCCGAGACGGCGGCGCCCGATGCGTCCTCCGGTGCTGCTCCCGGATCACCCGCCGCGCCGGCGCCTGCGCTGACCACGTCGTCCGCGCCGGCTGTTGACGGCACGGTCGTCGACATCATCATCGCGGGCGGAAAAGTCACGCCGACGAACGGCCAGGCGCAGGGCACAGTCGGCAAGCCGATTGTTCTGGAGGTTGACAGCGATGTCTCGGACTCACTGCATGTCCATTCAGTGCCTGAGCACACTTTTCAGGTCGAGCCTCGGCCGGACCAGCAGTTCGAGTTCACGGTTGACGTGCCGGGCCAGGTCGACATCGAGTTGCATGATCTCAATCGCACGGTCGTGACGATCCAAGTTCGGCCGTGACACCTGCGCGGAGCGTGGATGTGCTGGCGCACGGCGTAGGCGGTTCCACTGACCTTCCGGTGCCGCTGTCGTTCGCGTTGATAGGCGCTGCGTGGGCGTTGACCGCGACTTTCGCTGTGGTCGCATTGGCTTGGAAGACACCACGTTTCGACCCGAACAAACCGGGACGCGACCTACCGACGTGGATTACCCGCGCCGTGGACTCTGTGGTACTGCGATGGATGGTGTCGCTGGCAGCGTTGTTCTTCGCGGTTTGGGTGGTCGTTGCGGCGGTCTTCGGACCGGACGGTGGTGAGAACGCCTTGCCGGGGGTGTTCTACGTGCTGCTCTGGGTCGGGCTGGTGGCGGTGTCGGTGATCGTCGGCCCGGTGTGGAGAGTCATCTCGCCGATGCGGACGGTATATCGGTTGCTTGGCATGAGGCGTCGTGAGTCATCCGACCGGCCCACGTCGCGTGAGTATCCAAAGTCGTGGGGGTTCTGGCCGGCGGCGTTCGGTCTCTTGGCTTTCGTTTGGCTCGAATTGGCCAGCCCGGACCCCGGCTCGCTGACGGCGATCAAAGCGTGGCTGCTCACGTACACGGTTCTAATGTTGTTGGGCGCTGGACTTTTCGGTTCGCGCTGGTTCGCCCGGGCCGACCCGTTCGAGGTCTACAGCATGGCCGTGTCGCGGCTCGCGCCATTTCGGCGCAGCCCCGTGACCGCCCGGATCACGGCGATCAACCCGATGGACCACTTACCGACCATGCCGATCCGTCCGGGAAGCGTAGCCGTCCTCGCGGTGTTGCTTGGCTCTACGGCCTTCGACAGCTTCTCGCAATCACCCGCGTTCCGTAATTTCGTGGATCGGTATGCGGCATCGTTACCGGTGCTAAGCGAATCCTGGGCCGCCTCTCTACTTCGGACCGTCGGTTTGGTGGTGTTCGTGTCCGTTGTCGGCGTGACCTTCTGGGCTGCGGCGAGGGCAACCGGCGGGGTGGACCCGGACCGCCGCCGGCAACTACCCGGCGAACTGGCTCATTCGTTGATACCGATCGTCGTCGGTTACATCTTCGCCCACTACCTCTCATATCTGGTTGAGCGCGGCCAAGAGACCATCGTGCGGCTGGCCGATCCGTTAGGCCGCGGGTGGCACCTACTCGGGTTGGATTCGACCGACGTGGTGTACGTGCTGTCCCAACACCCTTCGGTGCTGTGGACGATCAAGGTCTCGTGCGTGGTGATCGGCCACATCGTGGCTGTGATCGCCGCGCACGATCGAGCGCTGCGGTTACTTCCGAAACGGAATCAAGTCAGCGGACAGCTCGCGATGATGCTCACCATGGTCGGGTACACCTTCACCGGCTTGTATCTGTTGTTCGGGGGTTAACGACGATCGGCCGGGACGCTGATGCACTTCGGGTGAGGTGGTGGCGTTCACTCTTGCCAGCCCGAAGCAGGATGACTGCGATCGCCATCAGGCCGAAGAGCGCACCCCCCAATAT
>CAZOIX010000001.1:0-22899 GCA_964579685.1 uncultured Mycobacterium sp. | reverse complement strand
GCGCAGACCGAGTACTCCGTGACGGTGGCCAAGGTGGTGCTCGGCCAGGTGGTTGGCGTGGTCACCACACTCGCCCACCAGCTGCACGGCGCCATCGGCTCGACGCTCGAGCACCCACTGCGGCTCTTCACGATGCGCGCGCAGAGCTGGATCACCGAGTTCGGCAGCACCAGACACCATGCGCGCAACCTCGGCCGTATGACGCTGGTTGCCCACCATCCATGGAGCGTCGTCGTCGGGGAGTTCGACGAATCGGCCGTTCGCCAACCAAGAGATCTATACGTAGCAACACAGTAGGGAATCAATCGATGACAGAAGCGGTAATCGTTGGGGCGGTACGATCGCCGGTCGGTAAACGCACCGGCGGGTTGTCCGGTGGGCACCCCGCCGACCTTTCGGCCCAGGTCCTCAACGGCCTGGTAGAACGGACCGGGTTGTCGCCTGATCTCGTCGACGATGTCATCTGGGGTTGTGTCCAACGGGTCGGTGAACAGGCACTCGACATCGCCCGCACGTCGGCGCTGATCCTGGAACTGCTGTGAGCGTGGGCGGGACGGTCGGTTGGTGAGGCGCCTGATATTCGAGCCGGAGCATGAGCAACTGCGGGAGACCGCGAGGCTCTACCTCGAACGGGTGGTCGCACCCAACGCCGAAAAGTGGGAGCAGCAGCGCCTCGTCGACCGCTCCGCCTTCGCAGCGGCAGGCGATCATGGATTGATCGGATTCAACATGCCGTCGCAGTACGGCGGCGGTGGGTCCGATGATTTCCGGTTCAATGCCGTGATCAACGAAGAACTCGCCAGGTTCGGCTCGGCGGCACCGGCTTTGAGCCTGCAGAACGACGTCGTCGGCCCGTACTTCAAGGCGCTGGCCACCGAGGAACAACGACAACGTTGGCTTCCGGGCTACATCACCGGCGAGAAGATCGGCGCGATCGCGATGACCGAGCCGGGCGCCGGCAGCGATCTCGCGGGTGTGCGGACCTCGGCTGTGCGCGCCGGCGATGCCTGGATACTCAACGGCTCCAAGACGTTCATCTCGTCGGGCATCAACGCCGACCTGGTGATCGTGGTGGCTCGCACCGAACCCGCCGCCGGCCACAAGGGGTTCTCGCTACTGGTTGTCGAGCGGGACATGGCGGGCTTCTGCCGGGGCCGCAAGCTCGACAAGATGGGCCAGCACGCCCAGGACACCGCCGAACTCCACTTCGACAATGTCGAGGTGCCCGCCACCAATCTGCTCGGCGATGAGGGTCGGGGCTTCTACCACTTGATGCACAACCTGCCGTCGGAGCGACTTTCTATCGCGATCAACGCCCTAGCCGGGGCCCGGGAGACGTGGCGTCAGACGCTGCAGTACACCAAGGATCGAATGGCCTTCGGCCAGTCGGTCGGGAGTTTCCAGCACAACCGGTTCCTGCTAGCCGAACTGGATACAGAGCTGGACATCGGCCAGACCTACCTCGACCGGTGCCTGCGGGCCAGCGTTGACGGGGAGCTGACTGCGGTGCAAGCGGCCAAGGCTAAGTGGTGGTGCACAGAACTGGCCAAGCGCGTGGTGGATGCATGCGTACAACTGCACGGCGGGTACGGCTACATGAACGAATACCGAGTCGCCCGCGAGTACGTCGACGCTCGGGTCCAGACAATCTTCGGAGGCACCACCGAGATCATGAAGGACATCATCGGACGCGATCTGGGTGTCTGAGCGGAGCGCTGGACCCGAACGACCGAAATTGAAGCGAGAGTAAGCGCATTCGTGAAGACAACGGATGCGGTGCATGGTCCTCCCGGTCGCGCGCCGGCGATCGGGCCTTGGCAATAAACAGTAATATGTTTTACTATCACGTACGATCACTGCCTCGGCATATCCGTTGGCCGCGGGCCAACTTTCACCCAACCAGCACACCGGGCGATCAACTGCAGAAAGCCAGAGCAAATCCTAAATAAGAGTTAAATGATTGGCTACACTGCAGCAATTCAGCCCGGCCCATCCACACAGAGAGGCGGCCCATGGCCCCGACGGCGCAGTCTTCCCGCACAATGGCCGGCATTCCCAGGTCAGAAGACGAGTATCCGCACCCGCTTCCCGCCTCCGATCTGGATCTGCCTTTCAAGGACACGTGGCTGCTGGCCTTTCGCGATGATGTGGGCGACGTCAGCTTCGCCATCCACCTGACCCTGTCTCCTAATCGGCTACCGGGTCTGCGAGCCACGATCGCGCTGCAGTGGGGCAGGCGCAACCATCTGCGTACTCACTACGTCACACCTCGCATCGATGACAACGGCGTCGCATCCGAGGTGGCGGAACTGGAGATCCTCAACCCTGAATGGAGCCCGGCAAAGCGACTCATCGTGCGCCTGCACGACGGTGACCTGGACGCAGAGTTCGAGTTCACGGGTTGTCACTTCGGCGTTGACTCCCAGGTGGTCACCCCCGGGCTGATCCCGAATAGCGAGGGGGTGCGGGACCTCGGCCACGCCGAGCAGGCGATGCGGGCGACCGGTCACCTGAGTTTCGGCGACGAGCACATCAGCATCGATGGGTATGCGTACCGAGACCGGTCATGGGGATTCCGCAAGAGCGACAAGATGGCGCGGCATGGTTATACGTTCGCGCAGATTCATCTGCCGGACGCGGCGATTGGGCTGCTCGCCTGGCAGAATCCGGACGCCCCCGCCGACGCGGAGCTTCCGGTCGGTGGCTGGCTGTCCGACGCGTCCGGAGTCCACTCCGCTGTCGGCGGCCTGCTGCACCTGTCCGCCGTGGCGAGGGGCGAGCACCTCGCGATGGAATTCACCAACGGCCGCAAGGTCGACCTGGTCATCCGGCGAGCACTGGCCGACCTGCACTACCCTTACCACGAGCCCGAGATGGACGGGCCCGCACTGGGCACGCTGTGCTGGGACCAGCACCTGGAATTCGCGTCCGGCACGGACACTGCAGTCGGGTTGGTGAACATCGGCATCCCCTTCATGGCCGATGTGCTGCGCCACTCCAGGTTCTGCGCTCCCGGCGGGGACTCGCGATGACCGATCCGCGCGACGTGCTCAACGAGGACCTCGGTCCCACGGCGCTGTGGACCCGGGTCAACATCGCCGAAGCCATCCCCGGTATTCCGACTCCGCTGACCTGGAGCTGGTCGGGTCCATCGAGCGACATCGGCGTCAGCCGCGCCTGGGTGAAGATGGGTGCGCTGCCGGCCAGTCGCGGTCAGCGCCAGCAGGCGGTGGGCGACCGGATGGTGGCGATCTATGCGGGTCACCCGCTGCTGAACCTCGGGATCCTGCGCGAGATCGGCGATTCCATCCCGGGCAACAGCGGTGACAGCGTGGAGAGTTCGCTGTTCTACTCCGAGGAACTCGAGTCCGGCGAATGCACCCCGCACCGCGCCCGCTATCCGCGCGTCGCGATCAAACTGCTGCCCGCGATTCTGGGCGCCCGTCGCTGGCTGCAGGCCAACGCGCCGAAAACCGAACGGTGGTGGACAACCTCGGTACGGGCGATCGCCGCGGGTGGAGACGCACGGGCTGCGCTGGTCGACTCGTTCGACCGCTACACGACCACCACGACGCATCAGACCATCGGCACATTGTCGACATCGGGCGTCTACGACATGCTGGTGAAAGTCTGTGCCCGCCAAGGACTGGAAGATCATGCCGGCACGCTGAGTACGGGCAATGAACCCACCCCGGAGGCCGTGACGGTTCAGGACCTGTGGATGGTCTCGCGCGGACGTCAGGACCTCGAGACGTTCCTCGAACGCCATGGCTACCACGCCCCGATCCAGGGCGAACTCGCCGTTCCGTCGTGGCGGATGGATCCCGCGCCGGTCCGCAAGCTCGTCAACTCCTACCGTAGCTGCGACGACGGCGAGGAACCCGACATGGCGCAGCGGCGGATCCGCGAAGACCGGCGGAAGACCGAGCGACAGTTGCTGTCCGCGGTGCCGGCGGCCACCCGGCCCGCCGTACGCCTGCTGATCCGTCTGGCCCAGAGCATGGTGCCGATGCGCGAGACGGCGCGGATGCAGTTCATGCAGTGCTACGACGTGGCACGCGCGGCGGCCGATTCGATCGGCCGTGAACTGATGAGCCAGGGAACCATCGCCGACTACGGTGACGTCTTCTATCTCACCGTGGACGAGTTGACCTCGCGCGCAAGCATCGACAAGGGTCTGGTGGCCTACCGGCGGGAGCGCCACGAGTATTACAAGACAGTGGACCTGCCGGTGCGTTTCCGCGGGCTGCCGGAACTCATCGAAACCGACAGCACCGACACCGAGCGCCCACTGCTGACCGGACTGTCCGGCAGCCGCGGGGTCTACGAGGGCCGCGCGCGGATCGTGACGACACCCGACGATGCCGACGAACTGCTCGACGGCGAGATCCTGGTCTGCGAGACGACGAATCCCAGCTGGGCCTCCTACTTCCTGGTGGCCGGCGCGGTCGTCGTCGACATCGGCGGGCCATTGAGCCACGGACCGATTGTCGCGCGGGAAATGGGCATCCCGTGCGTGATCAACACCCGCGACGCGCGGCACGTCATCAAGACAGGTGACCGAATCCGCGTCGACGGAACCGTCGGCACGGTCGAGATCCTCGACCCGGCAACCCTCACCAGCACGTAGAACAGGCTTGTACGCAATGCATTCGGAGCACGCGATCTCCGCCGATTCGGCCTACGCTCATCCCCCTGTGGTGGAGCTGGACGGCTCCTCGAACCTGTCGCGAGAAGTCCTGGGCAACAAGGGCTACGGGATCAACTCGATGCGCCGGCACGGGCTGCCCGTACCGCCGGCGTTCGCCATCACGACCGATGTCTGCCGCAGCTTTTTCGTCGGCTCCGACCGCGCCTTGGAGCTGATCTGGGACGACGTGCTGGACAACATGCGTCGGTTGGAGGCACAGACGGGCCGCACGTTCGGCCGCGGCCCGCGTCCGCTGCTTGTCAGCGTACGAAGCGGTGCCGCCCAGTCGATGCCCGGCATGCTGGACACAGTTCTGGACCTGGGTATCGATGACTCAGTCGAACGCGCTCTGGCGGCAGACATCTCGGCCTCATTCGCCGCCGATACCCGCGCCAGGTTCTGCAGCATGTACCGTCGCATCGTCCTCGACGGTGCGACAATCCCGGTTCCCGACGACCCAGTCGTGCAACTCAGAGACGCAATCAAGGCGGTGTTCTCGTCGTGGAACAGCGCGCGGGCACAGTCCTACCGGCGCCATTACGGCCTGGACGATCTCGCAGGCACCGCGGTCGTCGTGCAGGCCATGGTCTTTGGCAACAACGAACGAGACTCGGGGCCCGGCGTGCTGTTCTCGCGCAACCCGATGACTGGAGCCAACGAGCCGTTTGGCGAGTGGCTGCCAGGCTGTCAGGGCGAGGACGTCGTGTCGGGCAGCTTCGACGTCGAGAACGTCACGGCCCTGCGCGACGAGCAGCCCGGCCTCTACGAACAACTCATGGCCACCGCTCACACACTCGAGAAGCTCCACGGTGATGTCCAGGACATCGAGTTCACCGTCGAGGAGGGCAAACTCTGGCTGCTGCAGACCCGCACCGCCAAGCGCTCCGCGCAGGCCGCCGTGCGGCTTGCGCTCCAGCTGCGCGACGAGGGCCTTATCGACGATGTCGAGGCGCTGCGCCGGATCACCCCCGCACACATCGAAACACTGCTAAAGCCGTCGCTCCAACCGGAAACCCGTTTGGCTGCAGCACTTCTGGCCACCGGACTGCCGGCGTGCCCCGGCGTCGCCTCCGGTCGGGCCTACTGTGACGTCGACGAAGCGATCGACGCAGCCGAGGCAGGCGAGGACGTCATCCTGGTCCGCCCGTTCACCAGTCCGGATGACGTCCACGGAATGATCGCCGCCGCGGCCATCGTCACCGAGATCGGCGGAGCCACCTCGCATGCGGCGGTGGTCAGCCGCGAGATAGGACGCCCAGCCGTGGTCGGCTGCGGCAAGGGCCTCTCCGAGGACATCAACGGCCGGATCATCACCGTCGACGGCGCCGAAGGCGAAATCCGGGCCGGCAACCTGGAGCTGAGTGCGTGGACGGAGGACGGCAATCCGGATCTGCACACGCTCAGCAATATCGCGTCGCGCCTGAGTCCGCTTCGTGCCTACTCCGCGGGTGACTACCCACGGCTTTCAGACAACTCCGAAGCAGCGGTACGCGAGGCGCTGGATTCCGGCCAACGACAGGTCGTCTCTCCCGCTCCTCTGGTCACGATGCTGACGGCGATACGTTTGGCCGATGGAAAGGCACCTTCATGAGCGAGTTGGACGTGCTCCAAGCTGTCCAGTTCAAGGGACGCATCCGGCTAGCCGACCTCGCTGCCACGATCGGGCAGGACGAACGGAGCGTGGCAGCGACTATCGGCGCACTCGTGACAGCAGGGGCACTCGTCGAGGGTGCAACACTCAAGATCAGTCCGCAGGGCCGTATCCGTCTGACCGAACTTCTCGACCAGGAACGCGCCGGCGTCGACAAGGATGCGGTGTCAGCCGCCTACGCCGACTTTCGCACCGTCAACAACAATTTCAAGACACTGGTGGCGGACTGGCAGCTGCGCGACGGCGAACCCAACCAGCACGACGACGCCGCCTACGACGCCGCCGTGCTGGCCCGCCTCGATGAGGTACACGCGCGCGTACTCCCAATCATCGAAAAAGTCGGCACTCTGCTCCCCCGCCTCGACGGTTACACACGCAAGCTATCGGACGCCCTCCAGAAGGTGCAGGCCGGCGAAACCCAATGGCTGACACGCCCGATCGCCGACTCGTACCACACCGTCTGGTTCGAACTCCACGAAGAGCTGATCCTTGCGGCCGGACTGACTAGGTCAGAGGAGGCCAGAGCCGGCCACGCGCAATAGGTGCCATGCTCCGACCCGCCCGACACAGCCCCCGGTTACCCGCCACGCACCTATTGACGATCCGCGGTAACCGCAAGAACGTCAATAACATTCGATCTCGTTCATAGCACGAACAATTGTCACCTATTGCCCCGAAGGGGGTACCAGCATACTTTGCCAAGTGTGCTCTTCCGATTCGCCGATAGCCAGATTGGTCTGAGTGTGCACCAACCCGTCGGGTCCTAGGTAGGCGCCGGTGGCCGGATCATATTCGGCCACCGGAATAGGTGGCATCGCAGGTGGCGGCACCGCGTCGGCAGGGGTGCCCACCTCCATCGCAGACGCCTCCGGCGGCAACTGGGGAATGTCCTGACCCGAGAGGGTCGCGTTGGGGTCGCCCTTCCAGTTGTACCCGTCGTTGAGCGGCACGTACTGCTCATCGCTCTCGCACATCTTCACCGTCGGTGCGCGCTTCCCGGGCACCGTCTCGCAGGGAAGGTTGCGCGCCCCACGGACATTGAACATCGCATCCTGTGGAATGCGGCAGTAGAGATCACCCGGCGGACGGTCGGGTGCATCCTCATAGGATGGCACCCGCCGTTGCTGCGTTGGCAAGAACCCAGTCGAGCAGACCCGCGGCACGTTCAAATTTAGGTTGAAGCTCAGGAATATCCCCTTGTACGCCTGTTTCGTGTTCAGGTTGGCGACGGCCGTTCCCTGAAGATTTGCCACGCCCTGTGGGATCAGAACGAGTAACTGTTCGACACTGTCCTGGTAGGTGACCGCCACCTGTCCGAGGCTGACAAGGTTGGCCAGCAACACGGGCAAGGTCGGTTCCAGCCGCTCTACCAATTTGCGCGCTTCCTCAGCCGTCGGTCCACCTTTGTCGATGATGCCCGCAAAGGCGGCGTCATTGCCGCTGACCTGACTTGAGATCACCGCCAGGTTGTTCGCCCAGGTCTGCACCGCGTCTGTGGTGTCGCTCTGGGTGTCGAGCACGGGGGCCGCGCCGTCGATCAATGCTGTCAACGCACTCATGTTCTCTCGTGCGTCGATAGCCAAAGCTGTTGAGCCTCGGACAATTCGCGAGAACTCTGGGCCTAGGCCACCCAACGCGGTGTAACTCTCGTCGATGACCGTTTTCAGGTTGTCGTGGGGAATCGCCTGCAGCCCTGCATTGGCAGCGGTTAGGAGACTGTTGATATCGGGGGGCACCGATGAGTCGCGAAGCGGAATCACATCTCCGTTCGTGAGCGGAGGCGACGTATCGTTGCGCGGCAACAATGCGACAAACTGCTCACCGATCGCGGATTGGCTGTGCACCTGGGCTTCCAAGTCCGAAGGAATCGCAATGTCGGAGCGCAGCGACAGCTGTGCCTTCACCCCAGTCGAAGTCAACTGCACTGACTCCACTCTGCCAACCTCGGTGCCGCGGTATGTCACGTTGCCGCCAGGGTAGAGATTTCCCGAGGTTGGCAGCTCGACAGACACCATGTAGTGCCCGATTCCCAATCGCGCGGGGAGGTCCAGATACACCACCGACATGAAGATCAGCGCAGCGATCGTCACCGCGACAAAGGCGGCCAGTTGCATTCGGATCAATCGCGACAGGTGCATATCAGGGCCCTTGATCCCAGCGGTATGGAACGACCAACGGATTGCCGACCGTATACGGACTCGGCAGCTGGCCGATTGTGCGGCCCCACTGCATTTCGAGCTCGGTGAGCTGACCTTCCCAGCGGGTGCCGGTAAAGAAGTCGGCATCGATGCGGCTCAGCGTCAGGTCGACTACCGCCGTCAGATTTGCGTAGTCGCCACGCACCCAACTCGCGAGGGTTTCATTGGGCCATGGATAGGTTGCCAGCAAGCTGAGCGATCTCGTCATATCCGGGCCGGCATCGGCCAGCGACCCGAGTACTGGTCCCAACTGGTCGAGCTCGGTAACCAATTGCTGCTTGGTCTGATCGACAACGTCGGCTGTCAATGCACTGAAGCTGCCCAACTGATCGACAGCATCGGCGAGCTCGGTTCGCTGCCCGCTGAGTACCTCCAAGGCATCGGGAATGGTCTTCAGCGCCTCGTCCACGGCGAGCTTTGCTTCGGCGAACTGACCCGTCAGGCGGTTGAGGCTTTCGTTGGCCTGGATGATGTCATCCGTTTGTTCGTTCAGGTTGCCGACGAAGGTCTCCATCTGCCCGATCAGACTCCGGGCGTCCGCCGCACGACCGTCCAGGGCCGTCGCCAGCTCGACGTTGATGTCTTGTAGCTGGCCAAGACCACCACCGTTGAGCAGCAATGACGCCGCCGCCAGCGTCTGCTCAGTGCTGGGGTACGCGCCGGACGACGACAGTGGGATCAGCGAACCGTCGCCAAGCCGCCCCTCCGGCGGCTCACCGGTCGGCGGCGAAAGTTCGACATGCACCGACCCCAACAGACTGGTCTGGCCGAGTTGGGCGGTGGCATTGGCGGGCAGATCGACATCACCAGACAATTCCAAGGTGACCAGCGCATGCCAGTCCTGACTTTCGATCTTGGCGACGTTTCCGACAGTGACGTCACCCACAAGAACCCGCGAATTCTCCCGCAGGGTCGCGACATCGGGCATCTCAGCCCGGACGGTGAACGAACCCGGACCCGTACCCACGGTCCCTGGCAGCGTCATCGAGTTCAATCCGCGCCACCCGCACCCTGACAGTCCGACCATCGCGAGGGCGACAGCCAGGGCCGCCAGCCAGCGCAGCCAATGTCGTCCGATCATGGCCCCACCTTCGGCGGTGCCATGAGACCGGACAGCCCCGCCGCCGGATCCGTTGACGTCACCTCGGCCGGATACACGGGCTGGACCGCAGTATCGGCAGGCGCGGGCGGGGCTCCAGCGCGTAGAGGGCCTTCGTAGTAATCGCGAACGCGCCCAGCCTCTGAGATCGGACGCAACCAATCCTCACTGAACGTGACCTCGTTCGGTCGAGCCTGCGGACCGACGAAGAAGTTCTCCCCCAGCGGCAGGAAGTTGTATTGGCGGTTCTTGATGATTGGTGCGAGGTACTGCACGCACAGCTTCGCCGACTGCTCGAAATTCAGCCGCGAGGCAGCCTGGATCGCGCCACACAGGAAACTGATCGGGTCCGAGAAGTTATTCAGCGAAAGGGCTCCGGTAAGTGAGGCACTGGCCGGCTCATAAATATTGACGAAGTTGCCGAACGCAGTCGGCGCGACATGTAGGGCCTGCTTGATATCGTCAATGCTGTCGACTAGCGCCGCGGTCACCGAGGCGAGCTTGTCCGACGTGGTGCCTAGGGCGTCCCGATTGTCGGAGATGAATCCAGCCACGTCGCTCAGGGCGATGTTGAGGTTGGAGATCGCGTTGCCCACTTCGTTACTGTCGTCAGCCAGCAGTGTCGACACCTCGGCTAGATTGCCGTTGAGCTGGCGCATCAGGTCGGCGCTGGCCTGTAAGGCAGTGACAAGCGCCGACAGACTCTTCACTGTGCCGAAGATGTCCTTACTGTGGTCCCCCAAGATCGAAATCGACTGTGACAGTTCGATGATGGACTTTCGGATTTCTGCGCCCTGGCCACGGAGATTCTCCGCAGCGGTGTTGACAAAAGCACCAAGCGTGCTGACCCCACCCGGCTCGGTGGGCGAAAGTGTCTCGGTCAGCTTTTGCAATTGGACACGCAAGTCGTCGAATTCGACCGGCACCGCCGTGCGTTGCTGAGGAATAACCGCACCGTTGGCCATGACGGGGCCACCGCTATACGGCGGAACAAGCTGAATGGCACGCGCGGTGACCAGCGTGGGCGCGATGATGATCGCCTTAGCATTCGCTGGTACCCGATACTGCGAATCGAAGGTGAACGTGATCTTGGCGCGCTGCGCCTGAGGTTCGATCCTTTGTATCGTGCCCACCGGGACGCCGAGGATCATCACATCGTCGCCTTCGAAGATGCCGTTGCTATTGTCGAAATACGCGGTGATCTGCACGCGACTGTCATCGATGCCACGCACTACCACAGCGCCGGCGCCGATCAGCAAGACCACCATGATGAGCAATAAGATGATCCTGGCACTCCCCGGATACCTCATTGTCCGACCTGCCCCGTCGCGCCTACGGAGCCAGCAGAACCTTGTCCGGCCGGCACCTCGTTGGGAGCGGGCACGTAAACCGAGGTGGACGGGGCCAATGGCTGTGAAGCGATCTCCGGTGGGGATATCGCTGGCGGACCTGGCGGTGGACCACCCGGCGGACCCGGCGGTATCGGCTCCCTGTACGGATAACGTGTGTCCCCGGGATTGCCCGTAATAGCATCCGGCAGAGTGAGATTCGGAGATCCACCCTGACCGGTGCGCGGATAGGGCACCGGAAGAGCCGGCGACGCAGCTTGACCGGTCTGCGGGTCGGCGCGATCTGAGGGCAATAGCGTATGCGGGTCGAGACCGAGATCGGAGAACGCCGCATCGATGAACGGTTGCAGGAACTGTCCCGGTAGCAGATTGGCGACATAGGCGTTGAAGAATGGGCCCGACGACACCGATTCGCCAAGCGACATCGCATAGGCATTGAGTAGTTTCAGCGACTTTTGGATGCGCTCCTTTCTGTTGTCCACGATCGCCATCACTCCGTTGAGCTTGTCGAGAGCGGGACGCATCTGTTGGCGGTTCTCCCCCACAAACCCAGATAGCTGCTTACTGAGCGCCGACACGTTCCCTGCTATCTGATCCAAAGCACCACTTTGCGAACGCAACTGGACAAGCAACGCGTTGGTGTCGGCAATCAGGCCTACGACGCTGTCTGTGCGGCGGGCCAGGACCGACGTCGTTTTGTTGGCATTCGTCAGCAGGCTGCGCATTTGTTCGTCACGTTTGTTGAGTGTCTGGGAGAAGCGCGTCAACCCTTGCACGGCCGCCTTGAGATCCGGCGGGGTATTTTGGAACGTCTGCGCTAATGTCGCCAAGGCATCCGACAGCTGATCAGTGTCAAGCTGGTCGACTGTCTGCGTCAGGTCTCCTAGCGCATCAGTCAGCTCATAGGGTGAGGTTGTGCGCGCCAACGGTATTGGGCCATCAAGGCGCCCCTCACCCCGCGGGGCTATCGCCAAGATCTTGGCGCCCAACACCGTGTTGGTCTCGATCGCCGCCTCTGTCCGGTCACCGAGGCGGACATCGTCGGCCACAGTGAAGGTCACCGCGACCTGTGAACCGTCAAGCTTGACGCTCGACACCTTTCCTACGGGGTAACCGGAGACTTGCACATCGGCGTCTTTTCGCAATCCGCCCGCCTCCGCGAAATACGCCCGGTAGGTGTCGCCACCCGCAACGAAGGGCAGCTTGTCGTATTGCAATGCCCCCAAGGTCAGGCCAGCGGTCAGCGCCAGGCCGACACCGCCGATGACCACCAGGTTGCGCTCACGAAAGCTTCTCACTTTGGCGCGCACCGCCCAGTGGACTGACCTGCAACCTTGACGAACACCGGCTGTCCTCCTTTGCCGTTCAGCTTCAATACGGCATCGCACAGGTAGAAGCTGAAGTAGTCGCCATACATGCCCTGCCGAGCGAGTATTTGGTATCTGTCGGGCAGCGTCTCGAGAAGGTTGTCGAGGTAGTCGTGATCCGCGATCGCCAGGTTGCCGACCCGATCCAACTGATGGACGGTGTTCTGAAGTCCCGGACGACCCTGCCCGAGCAGATCGACGAGGGATCCGGCGAGATGGTTCATGGCGGCCACGCCATCGCTGATATCGGTCCGACGATCGGCCAGTCCGTGCACCAACTCCGATAGTGAGACGATCGCTTTGTCGACGTTCTCGCTCTGGTCGGCGAGAGATCCCAAGACCGTGTTGAGATTGTCGATGACCTGACCTATCAGCTCGTCGCGATCAGCCAGAGTTGCTGTGAACACTGAGGTTTGGTCGAGAAACGCTGCGATGCTTGGACCCTGCCCCTGAAGTGCCTGGACAAGTTGACCAGTAAGCAAATTGACCTGGTCCGGGCTCAGCGCCCGCAGTACGGGACGAAAGCCGCCGATCAAGGCATTGAGATTGAGCGCTGGCGACGTCTGCACAATTGGAATCGTGCCGCCAGCTGTAAGTACTCTGGGCGGGCCCGCGCCCTCCTGTAGTTCCAGATATCTGTCACCGATCAGGTTCTCGTACCGCACCACTGCCCTGGTGCCTTCGGTGAGTCGCACTTTGTCGTCGACGCGGAACCGCACGTCAACAGTGGCATCATCGTTGATGGTGATTTTGTTGACCTTGCCCACCTCGACGCCGGCGATGCGCACGAAATTGCCGCTCCTGAGACCGCTGACGTTCGAGAAGACTGCGGTATAGGTCTTACCGTCCTCAAATCGCAACTGCCCGAACACTGCCACCATTGCGGTCAGGCCGGCGACACACACCGCAATGAAGACGGCCAGGCGCCACGATGTGCCTGCCAAGCTCTGCCTCATCACTGTTTCCTCTGGTATTTGTTCATGGTGCGGGCGGCAGTGGGAGCGGGCCCGGGGCGGGAACAACCAGCCCTGGCGACGGCGGGCCTTGACAACGCACGCTCGGCTGTTCCGGAACACTGCGAGTGACCGGCAAATAGTTGACCCAGCAGGGATGTCCAAGACCGATGTTGGGACGAAGGTCGATTCCTGTGCCCCACCCAGTGTTGGTGACCATCATGCGTACCGGAAAATTCTTGGAGGCGTCAGGCAGGGATCCGCATCCGGGCTTCCCGCCGGGCCCGCCCTTGGCCGCGACGATAGGCAGGTTGTCCGGATAGACGTAGGTGTCGTTGCCGAGCAGTAGACCCGTGTCGGTGATCAGGCTGTAGCCGTTTCCACCGATTGCCTGGTAACCACCGTTGTCGAGGAACCACTTGGACCCCATCAACAGACATGTGTACTCCGGGCTGTACTTCATCAGCAGTGTCGTCGTCGGCTCGAGGATGTTGATCGCCCCAATCAGGTTTTCCTTATTGGGGCCGACGAGATCTGTGCCCGACTGTGCCAGGCCGATCACGTTGACTAATAGGGAGTCAAGCGCTTTCGCGTGATTGGTGATGGTCGTAGCAGTCACGGTCGAGCCCCTGAGAACCGACACGATGTCCTGCGCCGCGGCACTGTAGGTCTCACTGAATGCGCTCAAAGAACGCAGGTCCATGCGCAAGGTGTCGCTACGCGAATTGACAGCGGCCAAGACCGCGTTGGCGTCAGCAATGGCTTCGCCCATCCGCTGGCCCTGTCCGCGGAATCCGTCTGCAAGTGTGGCCAGTGTCGCGTTGAGCTTGACCGGGTCGATCTGGCGCAAAAGCGCAACGAGGTTCTGGAACACGGTGTTCACCTCGGTGCTGACGTTCCGCGAGTGGAGCACCGCCCCCGCCGTTAGGCGAGCGTCGCTCGGGTTGGGGGGGTAGATCAACTCGACGTACTTCGCACCAAATACCGTCGTGGCCTTGATCTCGGCTTCGACATTGGCGGGGATGTACTTCAGCTGGTCGGGAAACATCTGCAGCTTCAGGCTCACCGGCTGCCCGCCGCCATTGACCATCTCGACCTGTCCGACGTCGACACCACGCAGCTTGACTTTGCCTCCGTTGGCCATCATCAAGCCCGCACGGTCGGAGACGAGCGTGACCGGGATATAGCTGGAGAACGAGCGGTTGAACAGTGCCCAGCCCAGTGCCGAGGCTGCAACAATCGTCACGACGAGCATCACCGTCCACCACGCTGGATGGACCCTGTCCACCAAATCTTTTCGCTTCATAGGTCAGTCCGAGAGGTGGAAGTTGCCCTGGTGGCCGTACAACGCCAGCGAGACGAACAGGATGACGAATACTGACGCGATCAGCGAAGTGCGGACGGCACGCCCGACTGCCTCGCCTACACCGGCCGGACCGCCCGATGCGTTGTAGCCGTAATAAGTGTGGATCAGCATGATCACGACTGCTGCGACGAGCACGACCAAAGCCGACCAGACAAGGTCGGTCGGATTCAGGAATGTCTTGAAGTAATGGGAGTAGATGCCGGCCGACTGCCCGTATAGCATCACCGTCGTCTGGGTGGCCACAAAACCCGCGATCACTGCAATGCAGTAGAGCGGCACCACTACGATCACACCGGCGAGCACCCGGCTCGAACCCAGATAGGCCACCGATCGAACGCCCATCACCTCGAGAGCGTCGATCTCCTCGTTGATCCTCATGGCACCGATCTGCGCCGTAGCGCCGGAGCCGATGGTCGCAGCCAGCCCTACAGCCGCTATGAGGGGAGCGGCGATACGCGGAATCGCATATGCGGCAGCGAATCCGGTGAGCGCCTCCACGCCGACATCGTTCAACGCGTTGTAACCTTGCACTGCGACGATGCCGCCCATGGCCATCGTGAGGAATCCGACGATGACAACCGTCCCACCGATTAAGACCAGCGCACCTGTTCCAAAGCTCATCTGCGCAATGAGCAGAGTCAATTCGCTCCTGTACCGGACGACGACTTCGCCGACACTGCCGAGGGTCCGGACGTAGAACTGCGTTTGGGTTCCGATGCGGTTCCAACCTTGCGCTAATCGTCTGAACGGCTGCGACAGGCGCGGATAGAGAGAACTCGCGATCATCGTGCGGCCCATCTCAGCTCACCTTGAGCCCGACTGCGGTCGCCACCACGTCGATGGCAAACAACGCCATGAACGTATAGACGACGGTCTCATTGACGGCACTGCCGACACCCGCTGGGCCTCCCCCGACCGTGACGCCCTTGTAGCAGGCGATCAGACCCCCCGCCAGGCCGAACAGAGTGGCTTTGACAACGGCGATAATGACGTCAGTCAGACCGACCAGGACTGTCAACCCGGAAACGAACGAGCCTGGCGTGACGTGCTGAATGAAGACGGAGAAGAAAAATGAGGCGGCCAGCCCGACGAGTGTGACCAGCGCCGAGAGCAGCAGGGCCACCAGCGTGCTCGCGAGCACCCGTGGTACGACCAGGGCCTGGATGGGATTGATCCCCATGACTTCCATCGCATCGAGTTCTTCCCGGATCGTGCGTGCTCCTAGATCGGCACACATCGCGGTGCCCCCGGCGCCCGCGACGACCAGAACCGTAACGATCGGGCCGATCTGGTTCACCGTGCCCAGTGCGGTCGCGGTGCCCGATAAGTCGGCGGCACCGATCGACGTCAGAAGGATGTTGAGCATGAACACGTTGAGCGTGCAGAACGGGATCGACAACAACATCGTCGGCAGCAGCGACACCCTCGCGACGAACCAGGTTTGGAAGATGAACTCGCGCCACGCGAACGCGGGCCGGACCATCAGCGCAAATGTGTCCAGGCTAAGGGCGAAAAAATCACCGACGTCGCGCACAGGTTTCGCAACGGTTGTCGAGGAGATCAATGCCGACCTCCACCACCGTTGACTACGGTTTGCATTGAATGACCGATCCTCCCACGCGCACCAAGAACCTAAAGAGTCCGCCGCCAACGCTACAATAGTGCTTAATCGCAGGCAACCCTATTTGGAAGGTGGAGTTGGCGGAAATTAGACCGAAAAATATGCGATTCATCGTTTGCTGCCTCCCTGAGGGATGAATCTGAACCCGACCCCTCCACCGGATCACTGGGGCATCGCCTCCCCGCTCCCATGGCAGTTGGCAGACAATATCAACGCCGCGCTTCCTCGATAAATTCGATCTGAACAGGGCATATGTGAGCTGCAACGTAGTGCTGGCCGGGGGCTCGCCAACCTTCGCCGAGCCGGGGCCCGAAGGCACCCTCCGCATCCGGCGAACGACGAATAGCATTGCCGAAGTCATGAAAGCTACTTTTTTTAGTTAACCTAATTAGTAGAGTCAAGTAATATCTGGCAAACTAGTAATGGCGAAAAAAATCATGCATAATTGCTGAACAGCATGAAGAGCCACGAAAACTAACGAACAACCGCGCAGAATGCACCACTTTAAGTCCGTAATATGGCCAGCGGTTTTCCGAGATCCAGCGCGCGCCCAATGCAAATTCTTTCCAGCGAAGTAGCTGATCGCCGCATGCCCACACACACCGAGCGCATCTACCGACCCGTGGTCGGCGACCGAACGTTTACATGCCGGCACCCAGGCCTAGGGCCGGGAGTTGGATGTCTGCCCAGCGCTAGCCATGTGCGACAGCGTCGCGGCGTGACGAGGCAGCGCCGGCAGCGCCGAATCCCGGCCCTAGGCAGGGCCCAGTGAAGGTCCCCTTTGTTTCGCGCTTTCTCCGCCAAACTTCAATCGCACCACACCAAAGGCGAGCGTCTCGCCGCGTGACTGCAGAGCAAGGGTTTTGCCACCAACGATGGCAATCCGAGACCGCACAAGTCGCATCATTTCGCGAATACGATTTATGTTTAGAGATCTATTTATTTAGTTATTTAGGCCCCGCGATGGAGGTTTCGCGGCAACCATCAGCTACCTGCCCAGCAGCCGAGTTTTGGCTTTTCATCTGCTGTTCGGACTACCTATCGAGGAGTTCTACGATGTCGCACTTGCGTGTCCTCGGCAAACGAGAGCTCCGCGCCTGGTTCCGCTTGTTCGCACATAAGCGACGCCCAGGTACGCATCACCCCGCCCGACGGTCACCACCTTCCGTGTTCGGCGGCTACTTGGCCCGCTTCGGCTGAACAAGCCCCGTGAAGACCGCCACCCATAGACAAAGGCGGTCCTGGCGGATGAGTGCCATTGCACGCGGCTCGGGCGCTACCGCGTGTCGAGCTTTGCGCTGCACCACCGTGGCAACCCACAAGACGCAAGCCGCGCCGCTGCTGTCACGCGCATCAAATCAAATCGCGGCTTCGATACTCCACGTCGAAGCGGTGATGCCAGCTCCCGGTGCCGCTAGCGAGGGCCTAGCACTGCCTGAGATCTGACTGCGCCGACCGAGATACAAGGCGCCTGGCGCGAGGAGTCACCGCGCTGGCGAGTTCGCTGCGCTCCTGAGCCCTATGCGCTCTTGTCGCGACGTTCGGTGCGAGACGGCTTGCGCGGAACGATCGTCGGCAGCACGTTGTCCTCGACGGTCTCCTTGGTGACCACCACCTTGGCGACGTCGTCGCGGCTGGGGATGTCGTACATCACCGGCAGCAGGACCTCTTCCATGATGGCGCGCAGCCCGCGGGCACCGGTGCCGCGGTGGATGGCCTGATCGGCGATCGCCTCCAGCGCCGCGTCCTCGAACTCGAGCTCGACACCGTCCATCTCGAACAGCCGGGTGTACTGCTTGACCAGCGCGTTCTTCGGCTCGGACAGAATCGTGACCAGTGAGTCCTTGTCGAGGTTGGTCACCGAGGCGACGACGGGCAGCCGCCCGATGAACTCCGGGATCAGGCCGAACTTGATCAGGTCCTCCGGCATGACCTCGGCGAAGTGATCCTGGGTGTCGATCTCGGCCTTGGAATGCACCTCGGCGCCGAAGCCCAGACCGCGCTTGCCCACCCGGTCGGAGACGATCTTCTCCAGTCCGGCGAACGCACCGGCCACGATGAACAGCACGTTGGTGGTGTCGATCTGGATGAACTCCTGATGCGGATGCTTGCGCCCGCCCTGTGGGGGCACCGACGCCTGCGTGCCCTCCAGGATCTTGAGCAGGGCCTGCTGCACACCCTCGCCCGAGACGTCGCGGGTGATCGAGGGGTTCTCGCTCTTGCGGGCGATCTTGTCGACCTCGTCGATGTAGATGATGCCGGTCTCGGCGCGCTTGACGTCGTAGTCGGCGGCCTGGATCAGCTTGAGCAAAATGTTCTCGACGTCCTCACCCACATAGCCCGCCTCCGTCAGCGCGGTGGCATCGGCGATGGCGAACGGCACGTTGAGCATCTTTGCCAGTGTCTGCGCAAGGTAGGTCTTCCCACAGCCCGTGGGGCCCAGCATCAGAATGTTGGACTTGGACAACTCGACCGGCTCGGCGCGCGAATCGCGCATCTTCTCACCGGCCTGGATGCGCTTGTAGTGGTTGTACACGGCCACGGCCAGCGTGCGCTTGGCGGTGTCCTGGCCGATGACATACCCCTCGAGGAACTCGCGGATCTCCGCCGGCTTCGGCAGCTCGTCGAGCTTGACGTCGTCGGCGTCAGCCAGTTCCTCCTCGATGATCTCGTTGCAGAGGTCTATGCATTCATCGCAGATGTAGACGCCGGGGCCCGCAATGAGTTTCTTGACCTGCTTCTGGCTCTTTCCGCAGAACGAGCACTTCAGCAGGTCACCGCCGTCTCCAATGCGCGCCATGTGGTGAGGTCCTACTTTCCTGTTAGCAAAGGTATTGAAATCGGTTCACCCGGGTGTTGGACCCGACGCTACCCGCTTGTTCCGGCGCGAGGCGACCGATAAAGCCGAATCGCGTAGTTGGTATTCATCTGTGTTCGCAGAACATATCGCCTAACAACCCCCGCAACCCCCTGGAACGCGCTACCGCGGCCTGGCGTGTCGCTGCCGTTACCGGTTCGGGAGCTGCCCGCAACCAAAGTACCCGCTACGAAGTCGATCCTCGCATCGGAACTTCCGCGATCCGACGACCGACCCTGGCTACCGACGACCCGGTCCGGCAGGACCCGGCCCGACGGGACCCGGCCCGACAGGACCCGGCCCCACTGGCCCCGGACCGACAGGACCGACGACGCCCCCCACGCCCACGGGGCCGGCAGGCCCGATGATCGGGTTCGGGGGGTTCACATAGACCGTGACGTCGACGGGGACGCACTGAAGGGTGTACACGTCCCAGTACATCCCGTACGGGCACGCCGGCGGTGGCGGTGGCGGTGGTGGCGGTGGTTGGGCGCTGCTGACCGGGGAAGGTCCGAACTGCATCCATAGGCCGACGGCCACCGAACCGGCAACCGCCAGCCCCGCCGCGCGAAGCCGCACCCGCGTCATGATGGCCCTCCCCTGTCGCCGTGCCCGTCAGTCTCGACAGCTTGCCACGCGCCGTCGCCCCGATGAGGGAGATCAGCATTGCTGACGCGGCTGGGGCGTCGGGTCGGGTCAGACGGTCTGCGCCGAGAGCTTGCGGTACTCCAGGACCGTGTCGATCACGCCGTACTCCTTGGCCTCCTCGGCCGTCAGGATCTTGTCGCGGTCGGTGTCCTTGCGAATCTGCGCCGCGTCCTTGCCGGTGTGCCGGGCCAGCGTGGTCTCCATCAGCGTGCGCATCCGCTCGATCTCCTTGGCCTGGATCTCCAGATCGGAGAACTGGCCCTGGATGACGCCGGACAGCGCGGGCTGGTGGATCAGGATGCGCGCGTTCGGCAGCGCCAGCCGCTTCCCGGGCGTTCCGGCTGCCAGCAGGACCGCCGCGGCCGAGGCGGCCTGCCCCAGGCACACCGTCTGGATGTCCGCACGGACGTACTGCATGGTGTCGTAGATCGCCATCAGCGAGGTGAACGAGCCACCCGGCGAATTGATGTACATGGTGATGTCGCGGTCGGGATCGAGCGACTCGAGCACCAGCAACTGGGCCATGATGTCGTTCGCCGACGCGTCGTCAACCTGCACGCCGAGGAAGATGATGCGCTCCTCGAACAGCTTGTTGTACGGGTTGGACTCCTTGACGCCGAAGCTCGAGTGTTCGATGAACGACGGCAGGATGTAGCGTGCCTGCGGCTGAAGACGGGGATCCGTGTGGTCGGTCATTTGTTCAGTCCTGCTCCTGGTCCCGAGCCGTTGATGCTGGCGCTGGTGATGATGTGGTCGACGAAGCCGTACTCGAGCGCTTCCTGCGCGGTGAACCAGCGGTCGCGGTCTGAGTCGGCCTCGATCCGCTCGAGGGTCTGCCCGGTGAACTCGGCGTTCAACCGGAACATCTCCTTCTTGATGACCGTGAACTGCTCGGCCTGGATCGCGATATCCGCGGCGCCACCGGTGATGCCGCCGAGCGGCTGGTGCATCAGGATCCGCGCATGCGGGAGCGCGTAGCGCTTGCCCTTGGTACCGGCGGCGAGCAGGAACTCACCCATCGACGCCGCCATACCCATCGCGTAGGTGGCGACGTCGCACGGTGCCAGGACCATGGTGTCGTAGACAGCCATACCGGCGCTGATCGAGCCGCCGGGTGAGTTGATGTAGAGGTGGATGTCCTTGGTGGGATCCTCGGCCGACAACAGCAGAATCTGCGCGCACAATTTGTTGGCGATGTCGTCGTCGACCTGTGACCCCAGGAAGATGATGCGCTCAGCGAGCAACCGCTCGTAGACGGAGTCGACGAGGTTGAGACCGGGCGATGCACCACGCATGTCAGTCACGACTGGATACCTGCTTTCTTTCAAGTCCTAACACTGTCCGACACTAACCAACCTGCGCCAGCGCGCACTCCCGGGACGGGCCGCGTTCGCTCACAGCGTCACTTGGCGTCGGCGGTTTCCTCGTCGGCCGGGGCTTCATCGGCGTCGTCGAGGCCGGCTTCGGGCGCCTCGGCGTTCGGGTCAGGTCGCGAGAAGAACTCCGAGGTGTCAACCGTCTCGCCCTTCGAATCGGTGACGGTGGCACCCTCGACGACCTGCGCCACGGCCAGCCCCCGGCGCACGTCGGCGAACAGCGCGGCCAACTGGTTGTTCTCCTGCAGCGCGGCGATCAGCTGTTGCGGCTCCATGCCGTATTGCTGCGACATCAGCATCAGCCGCTGGGTGATGTCGTTCTGGCCGACCTGGATGTCGAGCTTGTCGGCGATCGCGTCCACCAGCAGTTGCGTCTTGACGGCCTTCTCCGCGTTGGTGCGGTTGTCGGTGTCGAACTGCTCGCGGGTGGTGCCCTGCGCTTCGAGCGCCTCGGCGAACCGCTGCTCGTCGTGGTCCAGGCTGTGAATGGCGTTGTGCAGGGCCTCGTCCACCTGCGCCTGGACGATGTTCTCGGGCAGCGGCACGTCGACCCGGTCGAGCAGCGTCTCCAGCACCTTGTCCCGGATGAGTTCGGCCTGCTGTACGCGCTTGCGGGTGGTCAGCTGCTCGGTGAGGCTGTTCTTGAGCTCGTCGATGGTGTCGAATTCGCTTGCCAGCTGCGCAAATTCGTCGTCGGGCTCGGGCAGTTCGCGCTCCTTCACCGATTTCACGGTGACGGTCACCTGGGCTTCCTCACCTTCGTGGCCGCCGGCGACGAGCGTGGTGGTGAAGACGCGCGTCTCGCCCTCCTTCAGGCCGACGATCGCCTCGTCGAGGCCCTCGATCAGCTGCCCCGAGCCCACCTCGTGCGACATTCCCTCGGTCTTGGCCTCGGGCAGCTCCTCACCGTCGACGGTGGCGGACAGATCGATGGAGACGAAGTCGCCGTTCTTGGCGGCGCGGTCCACACCGGTCAGCGTGCCGAAGCGCGCGCGCAGGTTCTGCAGCTCGGCGTCGACCTCGTCGTCACCGATCTCGATGGCGTCGACCGTGACCTCCAGGCCGTCGAGCTCCGGGAGCTCGAGCTCGGGCCGGACGTCGACCTCGGCGGTGAACTCGAGGTCCTCGCCGTACTCCTTCTTGGTGACCTCGATCTCGGGCTGACCGAGCGGACGCAGATCCGAGGTGGTCACCGCCTCGCTGTAGCGGCCGGGCACGGCGTCGTTGACGACCTGGTCGAGCATGGCCTCGCGGCCGAACCGGGCCTCGAGCAGCTTGCGCGGCGCCTTGCCGGGCCGGAACCCGGGCAACCGGACCTGGCTGGCCAACGCCTTGAAGGCCTTGTCGAACTCGGGCTCGAGTTCTGTGAAGGGCACCTCCACGTTGATGCGAACCCTGGTTGGGCTCAACTTCTCGACGGTGCTCTTCACGCTCGTGCTCCTCATGACTTCTGTGGTTCTGGTCTTCGTGTGTTGGTGCAGTCGGGGTGACAGGATTTGAACCTGCGGCCTTCCGCTCCCAAAGCGGATGCGCTACCAAGCTGCGCTACACCCCGCGCCGTTGGTCGCTTCCAAAACACAGAACGACCACGCGAGATACTACGGCCTGGACGCGCGAAGCCCTTAATTGGATGATTCCGTTGGCGCCGGTACAGTCTGCTGGTGCAAACGCACGCGGGCGTAGCTCAATGGTAGAGCCCTAGTCTTCCAAACTAGCTACGCGGG